>JBGOYM010000007.1:0-19883 GCA_041479675.1 Candidatus Methanoperedens sp. | reverse complement strand
GGACTCAACTCAGTGGTGTTTTCCACAAATTCCTCTGCTATTGTCTTGCCAGTTTGGGGAAGTACTTTTTCAAAAAAAAGCCATGCAAGAAAATTGTTTAGCCATTGCTCATCAGGAAGATCCCAGTCTTTTTCTGGAAATTCATCAATATATCCCTGGAACTGTTCCTGTGATTGTTTGCCATATTTTTTGCCTGCGTATTCATATATTGCCTGGTTTACGTTCTCTTCATCAATCATCTAAATCACAACCTTAACTTATTGCTCACGATTTCACTCAAATGTCACGCTTATATTTGAAGTTCCTTAAGGATTTTTGTCAAAGGCGTGCAGCGCCGAATCCAGATACGAGCATTTTATCCGACCCGAAGGGCAAGGTTGCGAAGCAAGCGCAGAGTTGGCAAATAGACTTCACATTATCCTTCCAAGTCCGCATCTTTTTTCAATATACCTGAGAATTGGAAAATGAAATTATGAAATTCTTTCTTTTCAAGCATTTTCAATTGATCGAATACTTTTCTTAGCAAAGTCGTATACCTTCTCAATAATTCAGAGTGATAATCGTCTTTTGGTAAATCTTTAAGCATCGTTATAAACTGGCTGTTATATGTTATAATGTCCATATCTGCAATATCCAATTGGACTTTTGAAATCTCTTGTTTCACTTCAGATAATGTGGATAACTCACCTATACGTTTGAAAGACAGTAATTCCCCATAAACTCCATCGGAAAATGAAACAGTGTTATGGTCATCAATTTCAAAATGTTGTATTGGTTTATTTCTCCTTCTAACAACAAGGTCATTTACTTTAGTTTCCTTTTCCTGTTCAAAGTTAAAAAGATCGAAAATCTTTTCTGGTACATCCGTATAAGTAATTACTTTACATTTCATCTGAGAATGGAAATTAACCGGATTTGCGCTTGGTGCTGTATTCATAGGAATGATTATTGGAGGCACTGTTGGATCATAATATATCATCCCATTTATATTAGTTTCAATAGAGCGATTTACTTGTTGAATATCATTAATACTTTCAGTACGAGCATATACAACTACAGCATTTCTAAACGACATATTCAATAAATCCGATAAAGAGTTAAAGAGCAGCAAAATCAAGTAACGCTTTGTCTTTTGATGGAATTTAATTACTTCTTCTGGAAGGTGTTTTGGAAGATCTGCAAAAAGGACATCTCCTTTTTTTGGTTTATAATCCGTTGGATTTAAACATAACACGAGTAAGCAAGAATCTATATTCTCAACATCTTTCTCTAAAGGATCTGCCGATAAATTGGATAAAAAGTTCAAGCTATCCTTTAGAGATGGATCATAAGGCACTGTAGATTTGAGATTTCTTAAATTGTCCATGTATCTTGCTATTCCGGTTCTTTCAGAGCTATCTATATTCTTTAGAATAATTCCCGCTTCAGCATTGAAATCTTCAATAGCAAAATGAGTGATATTAGCTGAACCAATATAGAATAAGTTATCATCCGATGTAGAATTAAGAGCAATAATCTTTGAATGTATCATGGGTAAAAATCTGTTTATCGCAGTTCCAGATTTATTCAATCTTCCCAATCCAAGATTTATGAATAACTTATTTTTATATTCCGGCATCAAATAGAGTTCATCTAATATTTCAGCACATTCAACAGTTAAACGACCGACAACAATGTATTCAATCTTTTTTCCATTGTCTTTGATATTTTTCTCATCTGGACCAAATATCTTTACAAATCCTTCCCGTGTTAAGAAACCGCTGATTATTTTTATATTATTGATTGAAGGTAACACGGTTTTAATCTCATCGGAAAGTTTCTTCGATCTTCGCCCCTGGCTTAAGAAATGGGTGATTGTCATATCAAATCAATCCTTGTTCTTTCATGCTTGTATAGCCATTTTTTGAAACGATAATATGGTCATGTATTTTTATTCCGAGTAATTCTCCCGCCTGAATCAGCTTTTTTGTCAATTCAACATCATCCTTACTCGGTTCAGCGTTTCCATTTGGATGATTGTGCACAAGAATAACTGAAGCGGCATGATCCATCAATATGTCGGAAAAGATATCTCGGGGGTGAACATGGTTAAAGTTCATTTGACCAATCGTTATTACTCGATGTTTGATTATTTCATTGGCTCCGTTTAATGAGATACAAATAAAATGCTCTTGCTTTTTATCGCGAAAATCTCTCACAAAAGGGAGTACATCTTCAGGAAAGGTTATCTTAACATCTTTTTTTCCAAAATATCGCCTTGCAAGTTCGAAGCTTGAAAGTATTTGGCAGGCTTTTACTTCTCCGATTCCCTTGATATTTCTTAACTCATCATATTCAATTTTATCAAGTTTATCTCCATACCGAGTTTTTACATCTAAAGCGACCTGAAGCACATCCTTCTTTGAATATCCTTTACCGATGAGAACAGCGAGTAATTCAACATCAGAAAGCGATGAAGCCCCGTTACGTATAAGCTTCTCGCGAGGCTTATCCATCTCTGGAAGGTCGGATATTTTTTTCATCGTTGCCCTATCTTCTTCCGCTTCTTCTTCCCGCTCTCTAACTTAATCTTCTCTTCAAGTATCATTTTCAACAATTCTTCTGACGGTTCGTCGTTCGGATCTGGCTCTACCAAATCACCGCAAAAGGCTTTGGCAAGAACCGCCTGTTCGATCTTTTCCACCCGTTCCATCGCTTTTTTGATTTTGGCTTCGTGTGTATCTGCAAGGGCAAATAGTTTTTTCACACGGCGGACGATTTCGTGCTGTTCTTCAAGGGATGGGAGTAATAGTTCTATATCTCCCATTATTATTTGATTGAGATTTGGCATTGTCGAACCTATTGAATTATTATTCAATTTGCTTTGAATAATGTCTGTGCTAAATAGATATTTAAAAAAGGTTGGGTTAATTTTAGCACGTAAGATGAAAAGACCTGTACCTGCAATCCAATTGACTTCTTGTTCTGTGACAATTCCGCATTTACTTAAATCACCTCGACGCGCCAAAAGGATATCGTTTATTTGTAATCTGTAATGAGATAATTGATCTGCTTTTTCCTGCTTTAAGGTGATTGAATTGTCTGGGATAATTTTATCAGCGCAAATATTTGTGGGGTTTATTACTGGTATACCATATTTAATGTAATCATAGCTGTGTAGCATAGTACCAAAAGGACCCGTAGACATTGAAATCGCTATTTTCCGAATTGTGGTTTCTTCCCAATCCGGTAAATCTTTCCCCTCCCTCCAATTCTCCGTCAATCTCCCCGAGCAGGCCGCCGCTAGCACGCTCTGCCGGAATTTCTTGAGTATGCCGGGAATCTTATCCAGCCGCAACTTTGCTCTTTTCACCTTCGGTATAATGGCATCGAGCTTTTTCGATATGCGCTTTTGTTCGTTAAGTGGTGGGATCGGAAATTCCAAATTCCCTGCATTAGTATCAGTAAGCGCCTCTTGAGTTGAACCTGTAGCTAAATTATCTTTTTGCGAGAGAAAATCAGAAGATTGAATATAATAATAGAGGAACTTTGAATTATATGTATCAGCAAATGGGCGAAGTTGAATAAAGCCAGTTGAAAATAAGTTACCCTCTAAATTCTTATCAATTAGAATAGGCTTGTTGGTATTTTTCATTCTTGCTTGTAATACATCATTTAATTGTGCAATCCTGTTTGCTCTTGATGGCTTTTCTTGAAAACAGAACTCACCCTCTTCACAGTTTCCTGTGTCTTGGATACTTCCAGTAGAAAAGTATTTCTTCTTTCCTTCATAGCTTTGAACACCTGTTGGCACCGAAAAAACAACATTATAAATTGTATCCCTAATCCAATGTTTTCTTCCCATTATTCCCGCTCCTGGTCACTGATCTCTGTCGAATTGAGCATCAAAGTGATTTCATTGAGTTCATCCACCACCGCTTCTAGTTCGCATACCGCTTCAGAAATCAAATCAGTCGGTTCAGGAAGGTCGTTGGGGTCGTCCAGCGTATCATCTTTGAGCCACTTGATATCGAGTTTATATCCTCGCTCTTTGATTTCTTTAATGTAGAATGAGCGGAAACGGCCTTCAGCACCCCGGTCTTCACGTTTGCTCGTTCCGTTCGGGTCTACACCGTAACATTTTTCAAAGTCTGCGAACATTTCAGCCATCAGTGGGCGGTCTTTCTTGGTACAGCTTGGGATATTAGAACGGCAATCGTAAATCCACACATTTTCGGTGGATCTTCCTTTTTGCAAAAAGACAACATTCGCTTGAGCGTTGGCATACGGCAAAAAGGTTCCGCGCGGCAAACGTAGAATCATATGCACATTGCATTCCTGCATTACAATTTCGAATACTTCCCCGGCTCTATCTTCAAAGAGACAATTATCAGGAAGTACAATGGCAGCTCTCCCACCAGGTTTTAAAATTGTAAGTACGTGTTGGAGAAAATTAAGTTGCTTACTAGATGTAGAAATTGTAAAATCATCTCTATCCGGTGCCTGGTTTGCACCTTTCGTTCCGAATGGGGGATTTGTGAGGATAACATCATACCGCTTTCCAGGGTCTGGATCGTATATTGAATCTGCGCGAACAACATTTGCTTCAATTCCATGGAGGTACAGATTCATAAGACATAGGCGCCGAGGACGAGGAACCAATTCAGTTCCAAAATAGGTTTTTGTTTTTATTCTCTGTGCATCTTCTCTTTTCAATGCACCTTTAGTCTGATCCATGAGCCATTCGTATGAACACATTAGGAATCCGCCTGTTCCTGCTGCCGGATCACATATTGTAAATTCCTTGTGAACAAGCGGGTTAGGTTTCATGCATCTGACAATAGATTGAATCAATATCCTCGGAGTGAAATATTGACCTGCGCCCTTTTTTCCTTCACTGGCTGCTTTTTCTAACAATCCTTCGTAAGCAGCAGCCTTGACATCAATGTCGAGACTCGTCCATTCTGTTTCATCGATCAGATTGATGAGCCTCTTTAAATTGACAGGATTTGTAAACCTTGATAACGCGCTGTTGAAGATATCGCCCAGCAATCCGGATTCTTTTGATAACTTTCTGAGTAAATCAACATAATAGTCGATCAATTCAGTTCCAGATTTTTCTTTAATGGTCTTCCAATCGTAGCCTTCTGGCAAACCTATACTCTTTTCATCTGCCATTTTTAAAAAGAGGAGATAGGTTATCTGTTCAATGTAATCGCCATAATCTATACCATCATGCCTTAATACATGGCAAAAGCCCCATAGTTTTTGTACAACATCCGTCACGCTGCTACCTCTCGGTTAATTTCATGTAACAATCCCCCTAACAAACCCCCAAATGCTCTATCTGCAACCGCCCAACCGCCCAATCTTTGAAATATTGGTAGTATATCAAAGTCTTCTTTGTCAATTGTCAAATTCTCAATCAAATGACACTTGATCTTTTCTGACCATTTATTTTGTTCATCATTAAAAGTTTTTCCTGCCATAACTTTTTGAAATGCCATTTCAATTCGTTCCTCCGCACTCAAAAGTGGTTCTTGTTCATCGACAGCATGTTTTATCATAGATATGATATCAGCTAATGCTTTATTATACTTGATTTTATGTGCCCGTTGAAGATTCTCTTCTGTAAATTGCTCCTTAGTCATTTTCAATTTTTGCCTAAGTTCATTCAAAGCCTCCGTGTTCCAATCTTCGTTACGATTCAGCAATATTTCAATTGCCTGGATTTGTTCCGGATTTTCTTTTACAAATTTAGAGAAAGCTACAAGATAATCCTCAGGTTTCCAAAAGTCACCGCCAGGCTGTCTGAGCATCCAGGCTGATGATACATTATCTTGGGTTTCATAACTGACAACAAATCCTTTCTTGGGTCTGGGATAATTTACTAATAAATCCTGAAAATCAGTATCTCTAAGAATTTTCATTGCTTCAGAAAAATTATCTTCAATCGTTTCAGGTAAATTAGAAGCAAATAACCTTAAATCGCCATTAGGAATAAATCTCTCAAATTTCTCTCGCGCATCTCCGCTGAGTGATTTCTCAATTCTCTGAAGCCGCTTTACAAGAACGCGAACATTAAACTTTCTATCCCTATTCTGATAGATATCTTCAATTATTTCGGAGAATTCTCGTGTAGGTTTTAAAGGCGGCTCTGGATCAAATGCCGTTGCATTCTTGAAATATTTGAATAAATCACCATTAAAACAGTCAAACACCACAAAATTGGTTTTATTGATTTCATCACATTTTCGTGTTCCTCGCCCAAGCATTTGCTCCCATAATATTCTTGATTTGACTGGGCGCATGAATACAAGATATTCAAGAGCTGGAATGTCCACACCAGTTGTTAATAAATCCCTTGTAACTACTATCATAGGATTTGGTCTGTTTCTAAATTCCCTGATTTTCTGTAGCGGTCTATCTACAGTAGGACTTCCAGTAATTTTCTGGACAAATGCGTCTCCTCTTCCAAATGCATCGCGGCACATGTTCACGATACTATCGCAATGTGAGATATGGGGAAGATCATTGGCAGCGAATATTAATATCTTTGGAAAACGACCTTTTTCTTTTTCATGGTTCAATGCATATTTTTTTACCTCATCGATAATTTTTTTATTACTTTCAGGAGCTGTAATTTTAATCTCGATTTCAGAAGTATCGAATTGTCTTTCATCTTCCAAGGTATCAAGGGATTCAAGACCTGTATCAGTATCTATTAAACCTACGGTTTCTCCCACCCGCAAAAAGACACCATTGATTTTAACATCGGATTTAATGCGTACAGCATCCCAATCTACAAGATACCCTTCTCGGACTGCTCTTTCATATTCATATCGAAAAACGACCTCCTTGAAATATGAGGTGGTATGGGCTGCAGGTGTTGCTGTTAGTCCGATCTGAATAGCATCAAAGTGTTCCAGAACCTCTCGCCATTTACTTACTTCTTGAGCAGTGTAACCACGATGGCATTCATCAGCGATAATAACGTCAAATGCATGAATAGGGATATCGAGATGCTCAGCATCATCATCAATATCCTGATCTTCTGAACCAGTTTGATCTTCTCTTCCGAAAAGGTTTATTCTCATTCTTTGAATAGTACAGACATAAACAAACGCATGACCAGATTGTGGATCTGTCAAATAATTATTAGGTAACGTCTTAACATTGAATTTTTCATCCTCGTCGAAATCTTCTCTTTGGAACCGTTGAGAATAGACTTCGTAGATTTGGTCGAATTTCATTCCTCGTTCCGGTTCAAAGGTAGAAAATGCTCTTACTGCTTGTGCTGCTAAGACCCTTCTATCCACCAAGAATAATATTCTTTTTGCAAATCCAGATTTCATAAGCCGATAAATTTGAGATACTTCCGTGTATGTTTTACCGGTCCCAGTTGCCATTGCTAATAACATCAGTCTTTTACCGTTGCATAAAGCATCTTCCACTGCATTATTTGCATCAATCTGATATGGACGTAACCATGGATGAGAATTTGGATTCGATTTAAACCAGCTACAACTGTTTTTGAATTCGTTTCCTTTCATTTGATTTAACGCTCCTGGAGTATGAAAACCTGAGATTCTTCTTGACCTACTATTAGTGGTTCTTAAATCCTGAAACCAGAATACTTCCCCATTTGTTGAATAAATAAAAGGAACATGGTAACCGTTATAATCGAATCCAAGATTTTCCAGTCCTTTAGCATATCTCTGAGCCTGAACCAATACGTTCTGTGGTCCCAATGATACTTTCTTTGCTTCAATAATCCCTAATATCCGACCATTTACAACGAGTGCATTATCTGCTGGTCCATTTGCAGTAGGATATTCCTCTATTGCATGTGATTTGTAAGAATCTATCGAAATTGATTTATCATACTTAACTATATTCCATCCTGATTTTTTCAATTTTTTATTAATTCGTTTTTTTCTGGTCAACCATTCCGGCTCTTCAGGCATATAATCATATCCTTATTGTTGTAAGACTAATAAAAGCTTAAATGAGGGGCGGCGTATTTTTCGTATATCTTTGCCTGCCGATTTCACATAACTCATTACTATACGACATCCGTGTCGTATTTCTTTTCATTCTGGTATTTATCTCGTCGATACCACCCTTTTCCTGAACGTCATTCATTTTCATTTACCTCTGGATTCAATCTAAAGCCCAGTGGACTTTCTATCCTGCCTGAATCTCTATTACTTACATGAGCATATATTATGCGGTTTTAATGCTTTATGCACCGCCATCTTGAACTTGCAGCGCGACTAATCATAGGACGGAAGAAGCTCCCTCGTAGCAGGGAATCAGTATCAAAACAGTAAACTATTTATATATTTGTTTACTATTTTGATATTGATGAATTACAATCTTTCAGCACTTGAACTCCGCACAATAAGTCTTCTTGATACTGCGCTCTCTATTAGCGAGCTATCAGAAAAAACTGGTGTTACCAAAGGCTATATTTCAAGAACTGTAGCATCTTTAAAGCATAAAGGATTTGTTGAAACTTCAAAGAGAGGAATAACAAAGAAAGTAGCATTATCCAGCAATCTGCATGCAGCCAGGCTCAAATCTCTTCTACATAATCGCAGCTATATGCCCCTTGAAGAACTTTTGCAGGGATCAGCCATTCAGATTCTGGCGGTTTTGGCATGCGGCAGTGCTGATTTTGCCCGTTTGCGAGAAGAAAGCGGGTTATCGAAGGCAACCCTCTGGCGCTGGATCAGAAGATTTAAAGACCATGCGATTCTGCTATCCCGAAATGATGAATATGAACTTCCGCATGACATTAAAGATATAAGAGAGTTTCTGGAGAATTACAGTTCTTATTTTGCAGTATCAGCATTGAAGGAAATATCATCTACAGGCAACTTCATAGCTGCAAAAGGCTTTGAATTCATTTTTTCTCAGAAAGGGGAGATCATTCATGAAAATGTGAGGTCAACTGGATTGACCTCAATATCTGAAGAGATCCCGCTTATGCTCGTTGAGAATTATTATTTTTATCCCTCCAGGACTCTATCCAGAGAAGAAATAGCAGTACACGCTATTGTAGCTGACCCGCATAGCAAAAGGAATCTTACCTATGTTATAATGTATATATTAAAGGCAAAATTGGACCTGGCTGTTTTCCTAAAAATAGCAAAGCGATACAGAGTGGAAGACATTGCAGGGAACGTGTTGAAACTGTTAAATACATGGGAACAATCAGAGGAGCCGTATATGCCTGACCCGGAATATGTCGGGGAAAAGCTGAAGGAGTATGATATACGATGGCGAGAGTGAAATTTGATGAAAAATATGTGTTTGCTGAACTTGAAAAAGTCGGAAATGCTTTAACTTCGCCGGTCACCCTTTATCTCATCGGCGGCGCAGCTATGATAAAATATGGCTTGAAAGCTGCAACGAAGGACATTGACGTTTTACTTTCTAACCATAAAGAGACAGCAGAGCTGATCCAGGCACTTTTAATATCAGGATATCATGCAATCCAAACAGATAGACTTGGTGAAGAATATCAAGAGATGCTGGCAACACAGATACTTGAAAATGAAGATGGGTTCAGATGGGATATATTTCATGAATATGTATGCAAGAAACTCAAATTGTCAACAGGGATGATCAAACGGTCAAGAGTTCTTTTTCAATCTGGGCTGCTGATGGTCAGGTTGATCTCCAAAGAAGATGCCTTCCTTTTTAAGTCCGTTACAGAACGAGATGATGATGAAGCGGATCTATTGCTACTTGCCAGGTCAAAGGTCGACTGGGAGCTTTTATTACAGGAATGCATGAGCCAGTCAAGGGATGATCTCAGGTGTGAAGTAGATTTGTTCGATAAATTAGAAAAGCTTGGTACAGCCTATGGTCTTGAGACTCCGATATATGATCGTATTTCACAGGCGGCTCAAATTGTAATGGAAAAATGGTTTGAGGAAAAGATTATCAGTGTGCTAAAAAAAGCTCCAAGAACCGCGGCAGAGCTGCTGGAAATGTTCAAATGCGAAATAGAGACTTTAATGCCCTCGTTATTAAATCTTGAAAAAACGGGTAAGATAAAAAAAGTAAAAGGCAAATATTTATTAAAACTATAGAGAAATCGAAGCAAGAGAAAATGCTTTCATAATAAAAGCAAGGATCATCATTTCCCGCCCCTCACCGCCGCTCCCATCGCCACCGTCTGCTCGACCCCTGCCATATCCTTCATAAAAACTCGTAAACTATAAATAACAGTTGTAAACTAAATATAACATATGTTAACTGAAGATAACAGATTCCATATCATCAGACTTTTCTTTGAGGGACCAAATGTTCGCCTTCATTTAAGAGAAGTGGCTCGCAGAGCCGGACTTTCAGCAACAGGTGCAATGAAGATACTTGGCGCACTTGAGAAAGAAAGGCTGTTGGAGAAAGAGCGCACTGCGTTTATGGTTGTTTATCGCGGGAATTATGACAATGAAAGATTCATGGCTTTGAAAAGGTCTCTTAACCTTTATTCTCTATATTCCTGCGATCTGGTATCGTCATTAGTAGAATTTTACAGGATCCCTGAGTGCATAATCCTTTTCGGAAGTTATGCAAAGGGTGAAGACACAAAGGAAAGCGATATAGATATTGCCGTCATAACAGGGCTAAAAGACTATCCAGAGCTTGAGATTTATGAAGATTGTCTGAAAAGGAAAATAAGCTTGCATCTCATCGAAAATTCAAAAAATGAAAAAAAGGAATTTATCAATAGCCTTGCAAATGGTATCGTGCTTTATGGATACCTGGAAGTGGTATAGTTGAAACCTTTGAAGTTTTATATCGAAAATATTCATATCCTCTTCGTCATGTACGGACCCTCTCTCTCGTATCCGAACTTCCTGTAATAGTCACGTACTCCGATCCCGCTTATCACAGCCACCTTCCCATATCCCGCACAACGTGCGGTTTCTTCTGCCTGCGAAAGAAGCTCTTCTCCGTACCCGCGATGCTGCCATTGAGCTGCGCCAGCGCTCTCACCTGGCGCTACCATCGAGCCGTAGATGTGCAGCTCCCGCACAAGCGCCGCGCCAGTAAGTTCCTGCCTGTGTGGCGCATGCGGGAAGCGCAGCCTTACAAACCCTATCAATATGTCCCTTTGCGTGTCCTCAAAAGAAATGAAATGTTCAAGACCTCCGCATGCCTCGTATTTCTCTGTCGTCAATTCGATGTCCAGAGGTTCATTTGCCGGGAGTTTTTTATGCCCTACCTCACGGCATCTGATGCAGCGGCACTTTCCTCCCATTTCCAGAAGCCGCCGTTTGGATAAATCCCTTATATCGCTTTTCCTTATTCCAGCAAGCACCTGGTACGCCGGGATGTCGCGTTGTATCCTTTGCAGGCGCACCCACTTAGGCAGGATGGATTTGACCTTTGCGAACATTTCCACAGCCTCCTCCACCTCAAGCGGCTCGTAGTTACCCAGTTCCCACATCCCGTGAAGCTGCGTTCCTTCAGTGACAAGCGTGGGATATATCTTGAGATAATCGGGTCTAAAGCGCTCATCCTCGAACAGTGTCCTGAACATGCATAGATCAGACTCAATTGTGGAACCGGGAAGTCCTGGCATCATGTGGAAACCCACCTTAAGACCACAGTCCCTGAGCCTTGTATTCGCTTCAACGCTTTTTTTCACCGTATGCCCGCGCTGGATCCCTGCAAGGATGAAATCATATGTGCTCTGGACGCCGATCTCTACCTTTGTAGCACCCAGCCCAAGAATTGTATCGATGTGTTCCACTTCTGTCCAGTCAGGTCTTGTCTCAATGGTAATGCCTACATTCCTGATTCGGGCGCTCTCGTTTGCGGACTGGACATCCTCCAGTGAAACATATCCTTTTCCTTCCCTCCATTGAGTGCCATAAAAATCGTTCATCGCCTCGATCGCGCGCTTCACGAACCACTCCTGGTAGCACAGTGTGCGTGAAGTGTAGGTTCCACCCATTACGATAAGTTCGGCTTTCTCTATTGGATGCCCTATCTCAGAAAGCTGCCTCAGGCGCGATCCAACCTGCTTATAAGGGTCAAAATTATTCTCAAAAGCCCTTCTCGCTGCCGGTTCAGCTCCCATATAGCTCTGCGGGGAGTTGAATTTTGATGATGGTCCTCCGGGACAGGGCACACACAATCCGTGCGGGCATGGCGCAGGTGATGTCATGGCAGCGATAACGGCCACGCCTGACAGCGTCCTGACTCGCTTTAGCTGGAGGAGGTCAAGAACAGCTTCTTTCTCATCGGCTTTAGCCTCGGCAAGTATCCTGGAATTGCTAAGCAGCGACGAGAGTTTATAGCGTACGCTGACAGCTTTCTTAGCAGCGTTTAATTCCTGCTCTGTTGTTATCTCTTTTCGCAGGAGCTGTTCCACAAGTTCCCTGCTTGCAGATTCAATGGCATTCATTATTTTCTTTATTGACCTTATGGATAATCAATTAAACCCTCACTGCAACTCCTTTCTTGCTCAAATACTTCTTTACCTCCCCAATCGTATATTCTCCGAAGTGGAATATGCTTGCCGCAAGCGCCGCATCCGCCTTGCCGCGTGTAAAAGCGTCATACATGTGTTCTATATTCCCGGCGCCGCCTGATGCAATGATGGGAATGTCCAGCGCCTCCGAGAGCTTGCGGGTAATAGGCAGGTCATAGCCATCCTTTGTGCCGTCCCTGTCCATGCTTGTAAGTAGAATCTCGCCCGAGCCGAGTCTTTCTACGTTCTGCGCCCACTGGACTGTGTCCATACCTGTAGGCGTCCGCCCGCCGTATATGACCACCTCGTACCATGCTTTTGTCCCGTCATCAAGCTCGATGATTGTCTTATCCTTATTATCCTTAATATTGAAATTGCGTTTACAGTCTATCGCTGTGACGATGCACTGGGAGCCGAATATCTCAGATGACTCTTTCACAAAATCCGGGTCCTTCACAGCAGCAGTATTAACAGACACCTTGTCCGCTCCGGCGCGAAGGATGCCCTTTATAGCATCAGTGGTGCTGATGCCGCCTCCAACTGTGAGGGGTATGAACACCTCGTCCGCAGTCCTCTCTATTACATCTATCATCGTGCTGCGGCGCTCATGTGATGCTGTGATATCCAGGAACACAAGCTCGTCGGCCCCTTGCTCGTTGTACCTCTTTGCAAGCTCCACCGGGTCACCAGCCTGTTTTAAATTAACGAACTCGATCCCCTTTACCACGCACCCTCCTTTCTTATCCAGGGTAACGTCAAGGCAGGGGATTATACGTTTGGTTAACATGGCTACCTTTTAGTTGATACTGAATGAAATAGTTTTGCTCTTATCCTAATAATAAAATCTTTATGCCATCAATCTTAATTACTGGCGCATGGCTCTTACTTACGCAAAATCCGGGGTAGATATTGAAAAGGAGAACAAAGCTATCGCTGCGCTTGCAAAACAACTTACTTATAAACGCACAGGTCTGGGCGCTCCGATAACAGATGTGGGGCATTACGCTGGTCTTATAGAATTCGGGGATTATGCCCTTGCGCTTACCACGGATGGCGTTGGTTCAAAAGTCATCATCTCGAACGAAATGAAAAGATGGAATACAGTTGGGATAGATTGCATCGCCATGAACGTGAACGACCTGCTTGCAATGGGTATAGAACCCCTTGCTTTCGTGGATTATATCGCTATAAGCGAACCGAATGATGAAATAATGAGGCAAATTGGCGAAGGGCTTGCAAAAGGCGCGGAGATGTCAAGGATGACCATTGTGGGCGGCGAGACCGCTACACTTCCTGATGTCATAAAAGGATTTGACCTGGCAGGCACATGCCTGGGTATGGTCAAAAAGGACAGGATAATAACGGGTGAGCGCATCCAGGTGGGCGACGCTATTGTGGGGCTTCCTTCGTCAGGAGTTCACAGCAACGGATACTCGCTTGTTCGCAAGATCATTGATGATGCGGGATACTCCTACAGTAACCCCTTCCCCTACAACACGGAAACAACTATCGGGGATGAACTTCTTATCCCGACAAAGATATATATGGAAGTTCTGGATGCGGTAGAAAAATTAGATATCCATGGATTGGCGCACATAACCGGAAGCGGGCTAATGAAGCTTCACCGCATAACGAAATTTGGATTTGATATCAATGACCCGATTGATCCACAGCCGATCTTCAGGTTCCTGCAGGAAGAGGGCATGGTGGAGGATATTGAGATGTATAAGACCTTTAACATGGGCATGGGTTTTGTTGTTGTGCTTTCACAGGATGAGGCAGATGATGCTGCAAAGATGATGGGGGGAAAGATCGTAGGGGAAATTATTGAAAAGGGGATTTTTGTTAAAGGGCTGGAGATAAATTAATACCAACAGGATGACAAGAACACAGGCTAAAGCAAAATTGTGGCTGGTAAACGACAGGGATGAGCCTATAATGGGAGAGGGTAGAGCATATCTCCTAAAAGCGATCAAAGATGAGGGTTCCCTTAACAAGGCAAGTAAAAAAGTGAAAATATCCTATAAGCATGCGTGGCTGCAGCTAAATGAGATCGAAAAGAGCCTCGGTGAGCCGGTAATAATTAAAAAACGCGGCGGGAAGGAACAGGGTACGTTCCTGACCGAAAAAGCAATAAGGCTTCTTGAAGAATATAATACTTATCAGGACATACTTGCACAAACAGTTTACGATAAAACTTTCTGGGAGGTGATAGGAATGAAAATATCAGCAAGAAACCAGTTAAAAGGTAAGATAACCGAGATTGAGAAAGAAGGCCTCATAGCTAAGGTCAGGATCGCTGTGGAGCCGGCAACGATAACTGCGGTCATCACGAAAGAGGCTGCCGAGGCTCTTGGCCTCAGGAAGGACGATAAGGTAATGGCAGTGGTGAAGTCGACGGAAGTGATGATAGGAAAGGAGTAATTCTTTCCTGACGCTTTTCGAAACTTTTATTAGGATGCGTTATGTTTGAGTGAACATAAGGTGACAAAATGAGGAATCTTTATGCAAAAATAATATTTGTTTCGATTTTGATCTCAATATTTGCTGGTTGCGTCCAGCAGGCACCGACTGGAAATACAACAACTCCGACATCAACAGCATCTGCCCCGCAGGATTTGCGTCTGGCTACGACAACTTCTACCTGCGATACGAAATTGCTTGATGTCCTGAATAAAAAATTCGAAGAAACAAACAACGTAAAAATATTGACTGTGTGTGAGGGAACAGGAAAAGCCATAGCGACAGGAGAACTTGGAGCTGCGGATGTGGTCATGGTGCATGCGGTCGATACAGAACTGAAGGCTGTAGCCAATGGGAGTTTCATAAACCGCACTTACATGATGTACAATTATTTCGTGATAATAGGCCCGATGAGTGATCCCGCAGGGATAAAGAACGCCAGTAATGCTTCTGATGCCTTCAACCGGATAGCCGCAAAACAGGCACCATTCATATCGCGGGGTGATGACTCAGGCACTCATACGATGGAAAAATCAATATGGAAAGCTTCAAACATCACCCCTGCTGGAACCTGGTATCAATCAGTCGGCAAAGGCATGGGAGATACTATAATTATGGCTGATACAAAGGAAGGTTATACACTCTCAGATCGGGGAACATATCTTTCAATGAAGGATAAAATAAAACTGAGAATCCTTTTCGAATCGGATCAGAAATATCTCTTCAATCCATACCATGTCATGGCAGTGAATCCTGCCAAGTTCCCGAATGTGAAATATGACCTTGTAATGAAATACATCAATTATGTTACCTCCCCTGCAGGGCAGGAAATCATCAGAAATTATGGCAAGGACAAATATGCGGAAGCACTTTTTGTGCCTGAAGAAGACGCGGGCAACGTAACCAGTCCGTGAACTGAGGTGACAGGTTTGAACCAGACTGCTCCAACTTTTTATATCCCTTTTTGTGAATAAACGAAGAGGTCTGGCATGAGCAGTGCTGACTTTTTGTTCCAGGGAATTATAAAATCCTTTGAATTGATATTCAGTCTGAACCCTTATATTATGAGTATAACCGGGGTATCCATAAGGGTTTCAGGTACTGCAACAATCCTTGCTACACTGACCGCGATACCTCTGGCATGCGGAATAACCTTCCTGAATTTCAGGGGTAAACAGGCTCTGATCACGCTTGTAAACACGGGCATGGGGCTTCCTTCTGTTTTTGTGGGACTCTTTATTTTCCTGATGATTGTGCCTGCCGGTCCATTTGGATTCCTGAAAATGTATTATACGCAGGAAGCCATGATCCTGGCTCAGTATATCCTTATCACGCCTGTAATATGCGGGATCTCGCTTGCTGCAATAAAAGCAGTCCCGCAACCCATCATCGATACTGTTTATACGCTCGGCGGGAGCCAGAAAGATGCCATTATTACGATGTTAAGAGAAGCAAGATTCGGTCTCATCACATCAGTTCTTGCCGGGCTTGGAAGAGCCCTCGCTGAGGTAGGCGCGATCCTCATTGTCGGAGGTAATATTGCTTATACAGGCAGTGTTGGAGGGATAGGCGAAGGTCTATCTTATACTCGAACACTTACAACGGCAATAACTTCGGAAACAAGCAAAGGTGATATATCAACATCTATTGCGCTAGGGATCATCCTTATCTCTCTTGTTCTCTCGATCAATATACTGGCAAACTTTTTCCAGAGGAGGGAATGAGGTGCACAGTGGATTGATGAGACTGCAGGACCTTGGCAAATCTTTTGGGGACAGGGAAGTATTGAAAAAGATCAATATGTCTATCAATGAAGGAGAGATCTTTGCTTTGATGGGACCAAGCGGTGTAGGGAAGACCACACTTTTCAGGATATTGAACCTGCTGGAAAAGCCATCTGAAGGAAGGCTGTTTTTCAGGGGGATCGAATTAACTGGATCTACGATCCGCGAAAAGATCAATGCCAGGCGCAGCATGTCGATGCTTTTCCAGACACCGTGCGTTCTTAACACAACGGTCTTTAATAATGTGGCATACGGGTTGGTGATCCGCAAAGTTGATAAGAAGACCATAAGGAAAAAAGTCATTAATGCATTAAGTATCGTCGGGCTTGAGGGAAAGGAGAAGCAAAAAGCCCGCACCCTCTCAGGTGGCGAGGCGCAGCGCATGGCGTTTGCGCGGGCTATAGTTTACGACCCAGATATACTTCTCCTTGATGAGCCTACATCTAGCCTTGACCCTGCGAACGTGGCTATGATAGAGGAAATAATCAAGCGGATACGGCGCGAACGGGGGACGACCATTGTTATTGCCACGCATAATATCTATCAGGTGAAGCGCATCGCTGACAGGGTGGGCATTTTACTGAACGGCGAACTGATCGAGGTGAATAGTATTGAGAGGATATTCGAGGCGCCAGAGGAGGCAAGGACGAAGGCGTTCATAAATGGGGAGATGATCTATTGAAAAAAAAATCATTTTATAAAATAACCCCTGCAACATACGCCACAGCAAGATACCGCAGGAACTTCCCAACAAATACAAGGATAGCAAACTTCGTGAACTTGAGCTTCAGAAGCCCGCCTGTGACAGTGATAGCGTCGCCGATCAGCGGGACCCAGGTGAACAGCAGCACATAAGAGCCGTATGTTGAGAAGTATTTTTCAGCTTTCTCAAGTTCGCTCTGTTCGATCCTGAGATATTTTTCTATATATCCCCGCCCCATGGAACCTAAATAATAACTGGTGCAGGCGCCAAAAAAATTGCCGGTTGAGGCGACCATTACCACAGTCATGGCATTAAATCCCTGGGAGACAAGAAGAACTACAATTCCTTCGCTACCGAAAGGAAGTATGGTAGAGGCTAAAAAACTCGCTATAAAAAGACCTGGATAACCATAGTTTAATAAAATCCCTTCAAGCGATTCAAGCATAACTGATCGTGTCCGGCTACAGCAGTCCGATATTAGTCTTCCTTACAACTTCGTCATAATTCTTGTATCCAAGGATCTTTTCGATCATATCAGAATGCTTCCCTTTTATCATATTCAGTTCTGAAGATGAATAATCTGTGATGCCTTTTGAAAATACATTTCCATCGCTTTCGATATCCACGATATCCCCCCTGTCGAACAGCCCCGATACCTCAAGTATCCCTGAAGGTAAAAGCCCCATGCCTTTCAGAACAGCCTTTTCTGCACCTTTATCAACGATTATCTTTCCAGATGTTTTTGACAGGATTATCCAGCGTGTCCTGTTCCTGAACTTTCCGTTCTGTGCAAGGAACAGTGTCCCGATGTTCTCACCCTTCATGACTTTAAGGATCACATCCTCAACCGCGCTGTTGGCTATCACCATGTGGCATCCTGCTATGGAAGTTATCTTTGCAGCCTCTATCTTTGTCCTCATCCCGCCCACTCCTTTCATGCTTGTGGGGCTTCCTCCGTAGCTCTCTATCTCAGGCGTGATCTTTTCAATTGTGGATATAAGCATCGCATCCTCGTTTTTCTTGGGATTCTTATTGTACAGCCCATCGATGTCAGATAAGAGTATAAGGAGTTCAGCCTCGACTTTACTTGCAACCATTGCTGAAAGCTTGTCGTTATCCCCGAAGGTCGCCTCTATCTCATGCACGCATATCGGGTCATTCTCATTGATTATGGGAACCACGCCAGCCTCCAGGAGCGCAGAGATGCTGTTTCGCAGATTTAAATACGTCATCCTGCTGGAGAAGGCTTCATAGGTAAGCAGTATCTGAGCAACCTTGATATCGTATTTTTTGAACGCAGCCATCCATTCTTGCATCAATATATTCTGTCCTACAGCAGCCGCAGCCTGACGCAGCGGTATTTCCCGCGGACGCGAGGGCATTTTCAACTCTTCAACCCCTATCCCGATAGCGCCTGAACTTACTATGATAACTGTTTTTCCAAGCTTCCTGAGTTCTGCAACCTGGCGGGCGGTATCTTCTGTAAACCACCTGTTAAAGCGTCCGTCTTCACTTGTGAGGGATGAAGTCCCGATCTTCACTACGATGGTTTTAATGTCCCTGAAAAGTTCTTTTCTATCAAAGGCATTCATTTGATGCCATCCATTTTATCGGCAAAGCTTAAATCCAACTTTTTATGAGAGAATTTCCTGGCACTCTTTCCAACATAGTCAGCCACTTTATTCCCATTTCCGATGAGCACATATTTATATATCAAAAGCCCCTCCATCCCGACTGGACCTCTGGCGTGTATCTTATTGGTGCTGATGCCCACCTCCGCACCTTTTCCGTAACGGAATCCGTCTGAAAACCTTGTCGAAGCATTCCACATCACGCTTGAAGAGTCCACAAGGCTGGTAAATTTTGAGGCGCTCGTTTTATCCTCTGTCACTATGGCATCTGTATGATGTGAGCCGTATTTGTTAATATGTTCGATAGCCTCATCCAGCGAGTCCACTATCTTTATGGATAAGATAAGGTCGTTATACTCTGTACTCCAGTCCTCTTCTTTGGCGTGAAGTATCGCTTTCAAGAATCCCCTGTCTTTTAACAACTCAAAAGAGCGATCATCGCACCGCAGTTCCACGCCTGCGCCGCTGTACCTCTTTCCGATCTCAGGCAGGAACTTTCCTGCGATATCCCTGTGCACTAGCAGGGTTTCCATAGCATTACATACAGCCGGATACTGTACCTTTGAATCATAGCAAATATCAATGGCTTTTTCCATGTCTGCAAAACTGTCCACATACACATGGCAGACGCCTGCAGAGTGACCAAGGACAGGGATCCTGGTATTGTCCTGAATATATTTTACGAACTCATTTGACCCCCTGGGAATTATGAGATTTATATACTCATCGAGTTTTAGCATCTCGTTGACCTCTTCCCTTGTCTCCATAAGTGCAAAAGCGTCGCATGGCATACCAACCGTACTCTCAATGGCATTCACGAGCACGTC
>JBGOYM010000006.1:0-20366 GCA_041479675.1 Candidatus Methanoperedens sp. | reverse complement strand
AGAGGCGGCTTCTTGCAGTATTTATCGTAGAGTTCCCTGTCCATTGTCTCCACATTATATTTTATCTCGCTTGCACCCGCTTCTTTAAGAATTCGGGATGAGTCCTTTGTGGGATAGACAGACACGCCGATGGGTACATTGTATTTCTTTAATATTCTTACAAGGTCTGCTGCCCTCTCCACTTCTTTTTCAGGCGAGACCTCGACACCGGACGTAATCGAGATGCCTTTCATTTTCCCCATACGATGTGCTTCTTCCACGAGAGCCAGAAGCTCTTCTGTGGATTTTACTTTTCCATTTAGCTTGGGGACTGGACAGAACTTGCAGTCGTATATACACCGCTCGCTCATGGTTATGTATGCCTGTTCGGGACAGTGTATGAGTTCTTCCTCGATTGTTCCCCGTACAAGTTCCTTACCACCTTTCAGTATCACAATATCGCCATTGTCACTGACAGCACGCAGAGGCGAGCCTTCATCCACAACCAGCCTTACCCTGTGCTTTCCAGATCTTAAGAAAAAAGCCCTGCCGCCAGCACCCGGTCCCGCAGTTGGAATGGTGAGCCTGCCAAGAAGCGAGAGATCTATATCGACTGCCCCGATAGAGATAAGCTCAGCCTTTATACTGGCGTTCATTTTCATAATTCCAAGATACCTTTTTTATACTTAAATACTAGCATAACTTCAATTTAATTCGAAGTCAAAGATGAATTTATTAAGTATACAGTTAATCTTTCAAGAAGGTGAAATAAATGAGGACAAAATCAATACTCCTGATGGTCATACTGTTCGTTGCAGGAGCCGCAGTTCTTGGCGGCTGCATCCAGCCTGACACAGGTAATGACATCAAAGGAAAAACCGGAGGCAATGCCTCTGACATAATAATCTCACAGTTCGAGTCAACACAGGGCTTAAAGAAATTCTCATCAGTGAAAGAAATAAGGGACTTCATTAAAGCAAGCGCTGCAAGTTCTGGTTACAACCAGTACGGATGGGGAGGCTATTTTGGCGGTTTCATGCGCAGTGATGTGGTGATGGAAACGACGGCTGGCGCCGCCAATGCAGTTGTGGCACCGATGGTGGCAGCCACGCCTGCTATGAAAACAGGGGCTACTGAGACTGGGGCGGTGGATTATTCAACCACGAACATCCAGGTTGAAGGTGTTGATGAGGCGGATTTTGTAAAGAATGACGGTAAGTACATATATGTGATCGCGCAGAACAAACTCGTAATAATCGATGCATTCCCGGCTGCATCAGCAGACATACTTTCTACGATAACTTTAGAAGGAAGACCTGCCGACCTGTTCATTAACGATAACAGGTTGATCGTTTTCACACAGGATGACGCCCAGGTAATGGTAATTCCTGAGTACGATTACAGACCAATGCCAAGGTACACCCAGAGGACGAACGCTATTATTTACGACATCTCTGACAGGAAAAAACCTGTGCAGGTATCGAATTTCAGTATCAACGGGAACTATTTCCAGTCCCGAATGATCGGCGACTATGTATATTTCATTGTGAAGGACGATGTCTATTATTACAACGAGTTCGTTGACGTACCTGCAATAAAGCGAGGTCAGGTAAAAGTAATGTCACCAGATGTGTATTATTTCGATAACCCTGAGCAGAATTATGTGTTCCACACTATCGCATCCGTGAACATCAAGTCAGACAAGATAAACGCAAAGTCCTTCATGATGGGATACTCTGATAACCTCTATGTATCTGAGAATAATATCTATATCACATACCGCAAGAACCTGCCTGTACGATATTACGAGGCTCAGCAGCAGGAGAGGTTCTACAAGGTGGTTGTTCCGCAGCTTCCAGAAGATGCCCGGGATCAGATCTACGCTATCAAGGACAGTGATCTTGACTCATATGAAAAGTGGGATAAGATCTCTTCTATATTGGAAGACACCTATAACAGGATGACTGAGAAGGAAAAACAGGATTATTCGAACAATGTTGAAAAAGCGGTCGAGGAATATGAGACAAAGCTTGCGCAGGAAAGAGATATTACTGTCATCCAGAAGATCAATATCAACAAAGGCGATATCGAATATAAGACGAAAGGCGAGGTACCCGGCAGCCTGCTAAATCAGTTCTCAATGGATGAATCCGGCAATCACTTCAGGGTTGCCACAACATCGCAGATCTGGACTGGAAGAGGTTCAAAACAGTACAACAATGTCTATGTGATGGATAAAGACCTGGGGATCACCGGGAAACTTGAGGAAATAGCGCCCGATGAAAGAATATACTCAACAAGATTTATAGGGAACAGGCTGTACATGGTGACTTTCAAGCGTATCGACCCGCTCTTTGTGATAGACCTGTCAGACCCGAAAAATCCGAAGATACTCGGTGAACTCAAGATACCAGGTTTCTCTGATTACCTGCATCCATACGATGAGAACCACATCATAGGAGTGGGCAAGGAGACGGCGGATAACCAGTGGGGCGGCACGTCCATCAAGGGTGTGAAGCTTTCGCTGTTCAATGTGTCTGATGTCAATAACCCGAAGCAGCTTGACACGTATGAAATAGGCACCTCTGGTACGGATTCTGAGGCTCTTCGCGACCACAAGGCGTTCTTGTTCGACAGGAAAAAGAACCTGCTTGTGATCCCTATCAGGGAAGTTACAGAAAAGCCGAGATACGATAGTAGAGGCTACTACATGCAGAGAGTATGGCAGGGCGCGTATGTCTTTGATCTTACCCTGCAGTATGGGTTCAAGCTCAAGGGCAGGGTCTCCCACCTTGATGACTACGAGGAAGATATGTATTACTGGAATTCTCCCGGCGCAGTTCGCAGGTCGATGTATATGGATGATGTGCTGTACACGGTGTCAGCACAGAAGATCAAGATGAACGATCTTGACAACCTCACTGCAATAAATAATATTGACCTGCCGTTTGAGAAGAATATGTACTACCAGTATGGGTGGAAGTAAGGAGGTCTTTATTGAACCGGTAGTGGCAGGGCATTCCTGTCACTGTCTCTCTTTTTTTCTCTTTCTCTGGATTAGTTTTTAGATTTTAAGGAAGGCATCTATCGATATTAAAGCGCGAAAATGAAGTACCGAAAAATAGCAAATTAGCTCAATGCCCCGCCTCTGCATGCGCCGCCGCATACCTCTCAGTGATAAGCGCCCTCTTCAACTTCAGCTACTGCAGGTGAAAATTGAAAAAATCTCCAACGAACGATATTTTGGAGGGGTACATAAAAAAGTGCTTCATAGCAAAACATCTTCTGCCAATTCGTTCACTTGATCCTTATTTTCCTCAGGACAGAAAATATACAACTTTAATAGTGGATCCTGTGAGCCAAAAATAGGGGATTCTTTTTCTATTTCACGGGGTCCATCATTGTCCAAAATAAGTATAGGAGTTTCACCTGATTTAAAGAATTCATATGATGATTTATATAAAGTATTCTCTATTTTTTGGAGATGCATTATAATAAAATCTTTGTCACAACTACATTTTTCTGCTAATTTTCCTTCTAATTTTCTAAAATCTTTTGGTTTTAATTGCATTATTCGTCTTTTTTTCATAGGATTTAATTTTCTAAGGTCTATTTCATATCCCCTTTTCAATAGAGTTCTATTTTCTAAATCATTTATTAACTTGAAAGAGTTACTTTCGTTATTGGATAGAATTTTAATAAAAAGTCTGCTATCATCTAATGATAGATAGTTGCTTAAGAAATTATCACTATCGAATTTGAGAAAATCTTTACTTAAGGTTTTATCACGTATGGCAATCTCTACCGCGCGATTAAGCATATTGTCTGTGATAGCTCTGACATGATGGTAATATACCTGTGTATGCATCAAAAACCGGGCCAGACGATAACTTTCAATGGCATCCTGCCCTTTTTTCAAAATTGCAATCTCGGATCTATCACCATCATCTATCCTTTTTATGGTATGAAGAATCCTTTCGAGATCGAATATACCATATGCCACTCCCGTGTGATAGGAGTCTCGTCTCAAATAATCTAATCTATCCGCATCGATGTTCCCGGAAATAATCTTACTATTAACAGTATCATTTTTTTCACCAAATAGAGAAAGAATATCATCTTTTTTATCTCCCAAAATCCGGTCTATATCGCGATCCTCCTTTATTATTCGCAGAGTGATATCCTCATGGCTTATTTCTTTGTTGTTTACAATTTTAAGAGTAGATTCAAAATTATGAGATAAAGGTCCATGCCCGATATCATGAAGCAACGCAGCATATCGAATAATCTCAATTTCGCCGTCATTTAAATTCAACTTCTCTGCCATCCGGTTTGCTATGTGCAGTACACCAAGTGTATGCTCAAATCTGGAATGGCAGGCGCTGGGATGGACCAGATGAGTATTTCCAAGTTGCTTGATCCGTCTGAGTCTTTGAACGACAGGTGTGCCTAAAAGCTCCAGTTCTTTATGAGTGAGACCGATGAAACCGTAAAGAGGATCCCTGAAAAATTTTTCAAATTCGAACATTACTCAGCCTGGCAAAGATCTAGCTTCTTCAAAAGTTCTACTGCATTGTCGATCTGAGGCTGGGATAACTTCCAGCCAAAAGAATCGGCTATCATTGTTATCTCATCGGGTGTCAAAGACGTGCCCTGTTTTGTCAAGATATAATTTACTTTTGCTGCCCATGATAATATATTCACATCGAGATTCGCGGTATCTTTACAGACCTTGACCAAATTGATGATTTTCTTATATTCTTCCGGATGTTCATTCTTGATGTGTTCAATTATCTCATTGCCATCTCTGGAAATCGTATAGCAATATCTCTTCCAGTCATCAGAGACCTTAAATCCTGTTGTTTCACGGGTTTCCACTTCTTCTTTCACAAAGTCGAGGTACGTAAGCTCTTGAATTGTACTTGAAATTTCTGAACTGTAGGGACCGTAATAGTGCGGTCTGTAGTTGGCATCAACAAGTTTGAATAATGACTCAAAGTAAATCAATTTTTGAATCGTAGTACGCCCGGAAATACAGTCTCCTGCTGCCTTTATACTTACCAATATCGCATCCGCAATTTCCATTTTAATCCCTCTGATAGCCTATTGTTGCATATATTTTGTTTTATAGTATTTAAATGCTGATGGGGTATTTGGGCAAGAGAGGATATAAATCCCCTGTAAGCGGAGGGAAAGTATTCTAAAATGCAAAAAAGTATCAATTTTTTAACCTTTTGCGCCGGGAGGCTCGGATGATGGTGGTAGCGTCTGGCAGGGATGCCCCTGTGGATTTGTAGAGGGACGGGGTGGGATAGCATGAAAGTTACGATATCCTATCTTTATTTTATGAAAAATAAGTAGAAAAATATTTAATGAATAGGGATATTTAGATAAAACGAATGGATTGGGATTTTGATGGAAACTGAAATATCAATCGAAAATAAGGATGTAAAAAATTTTTGGCTTTTTATAATCCCCTTAAGATATGGAGATAATAGTACGACTTTGTGGGAGTATTGTAGAAAAAATAATGTAGCTGCTATGCAGTATCAAGAAGGAAAACAGTCCAAATATAAAAGAAATATAAATCTTATTAAAAAAATTAACAAAGGTAATGGCATTGTTGCCTATTTAGGTGAAAATCGTATAGGTGGATTAGGTATTGTGACTAAAGAATTTTATGAAAATCTTGATGAAAATAACGGCTTTGGAGGTAGATACGGGCAAAGAATAGATGTTGAATGGAAGTACACATCAGATGAGGGATTTGAAATCCAGGAAATTAAAGACAAGCTATCACTTCCTAAAAATCTCGGTCTTCAAACAATTCATAATATTTCCAAAGATGATTTCAATAGATTCAAAGATTTTTTGAATAAAAATCCTATAAATGATGGAATAAAAATTATTGAGGATGAAATGAATGATCAATTAAATAAGCTCCTTAGAAATAAAAAACAAATTATCTTTTATGGTCCACCCGGTACAGGTAAAACATACAACGCAAGAAAAATTGCTGTTGAATTTATTGGGGGTGTAACTTAAAATGTCTAAAAATGTTAGTTGGTGGAAAATCTCTCCTGGAAGACAAGGAAAAGATTGGAATGATTGGGTAGAAAAAAACTATTGTATTTTATATAATTGGCGGGAGCAGCCATATTATGGTATGATAAATAAGGATCTAAAAAAGAATTACAATAGTCCAGAAGAATTTCTTGAAAAAACTGGTTTTAAAGGTGGTGTGAAACAGGATTGGCGTTTACAACTAAAAACTTTTGTTTGGGATGTGATTGAAGGCGATATTGCTTTTGCTTATAAAAAGAGTGAATTCGTTGGTTTTGGAAAAATTGGAAGTTATTACTATGATAAAAACATAGGTCATATAAGAGATATTAAATGGGAAAAAATCGAACCGTCTTTGGATTTAACGAAAACTATTCTGATAGATGATCTGGGTATACCCGCTGCGGGAACGATTAAAAATATTAGTATATATAAAAATGAAATATTACAACTTTTAAAACAAACCCATACAAATATTAACATAAATTCGGATTATGACGACCTAATAGATTTACTCAATCATAAATCTCAAATCATATTTTACGGCCCTCCCGGTACAGGGAAGACCTATAAGGCGAGGGATTTTGCTGTAAATTTTATTGAAAATCACATTAAGGAGGAATAAAGTTGGACGATGAAATAAATGAAAAATTTAAAGAGTTTAAAGAAAGAGGATACATTGAATTTATTACCTTCCATCCTTCATACTGCTACGAGGAATTTATGGAGGGGATAACAGTACACACGGAAAAAGAAGGGGAACCTACAGAGAATATCCAATACAAATTGAAGTCTGGAATTTTTAAAACCCTATGCAAAAGAGCCTTAGGGTCCGCAATTGGATTCGACAATGTAGAAGTCGATAATAAAACATGGAAAGAGGTATATGAGGCATATATTGAAAAATCAAAAAATGAAGAAATCGATTTCGAATCGGCACAGAGATATGTCTTGATTATAGATGAAATTAACAGAGGAGATATCTCAAAGATATTTGGTGAGTTGATAACTTTACTCGAAAAAGACAAGAGGCTAGGAGCTAAAAATGAGCTAACAGCCATGCTCCCTTATTCAAATGATACATTAGGCGTACCTCCGAACCTATACATAATCGGAACCATGAATACAGCAGACAGAAGCATTGCCTTATTGGATGTGGCGCTAAGGAGGAGATTCGCTTTTAAGGAGATGAAACCTGATTTTTCAATTTTGGAAGAAGAGCATATTGAAAAGAACAAAGAAAAATTGGAGGAAAGTGGAGTATATAAGCTTCTTCAAAAGTCAAAGAAAGCTTTGGAAGAGATAAATTCGAAAATATGTATGGAAAAATCAATCGGCAGAGATAAACAAATCGGGCACTCCTTTCTTTTCCATGTAGAAACCCCGTCTGAATTGATAATGGCTTGGCAGAATGAGATTCTGCCACTTCTTGAAGAATATTGTTATAGCAATTATTCAAAAATAAATAAGATTCTTTTTAACAAAGAAGATGATTCGGATTGGATAAAAAGGATAGACGGTATTATTGGTTTTGATGATATAGAGGAACTTGAAAGTTTCCTTGAAAAAATTAATACATCAGGTTAATGTGACAAATATAACAAATATTTTGGAGATTCCAGAATATAGCAAGATGATTATTG
Source organism: Candidatus Methanoperedens sp. (assembly GCA_041479675.1). Lineage (GTDB taxonomy): Archaea > Halobacteriota > Methanosarcinia > Methanosarcinales > Methanoperedenaceae > Methanoperedens. Next base: position 12,681 of record JBGOYM010000006.1, on the reverse strand, counting down.
AAAATTTTAATGAGACAAACGATCGGAATTATCTGGAAAAATCTTGTTTTAAACATAAGGAAAAACAACCCTATAAAATATACAAAAACTGGGATGGAAAAGTTTGTTTAGAAAACACATCATATTCGGGTGTAATCCAACTGGAAAATGTAAGAATCCACTTCTCAACAAAGGTAAAAACGAATCTCTTTTATATGCTCAGTTTTTTAAAATCTGAGGAGGAGTTTTTATTTGACCCAGAAATATCAATAGATTTAAAAGAAGGGAGCAATTTTTTTGATATCATAGGTAGATTGTTCCTTAACGAATTGGAAGAACTTATGGAGAAGGGCCTTATAAAAAAATACATCACAAAGCATGAAAATATTAATTTCCTCAAAGGTAAGTTATCTATTAAAGACCAAATACAAAACCAAATAAGCAATAGACCAAAGTTCTCCTGTATATATGGTGATTTAACAATCAATAATCCAGAAAATCAGATTATGTTAAGGGCTTTGAATCTCCTCATATCAATGATAAGGTTCAATGAGGTATTGAAAGAAGATTTAATTCGCTATGAATACATCTTGAAAGATTTTATTGAACTGGTTGATGTGTCTCCGAACGATTGCGACAGGATTAATTTCAATAAATTAAACGATTACTACTTTGCCATAATTCAATTCTCAAAATTGATTTTGGAAGAAAATTTCATTAGATCTGTTCAAAAAGGCGAATCAAGAGGTTTTAATTTTATTGTCAATATGAATAAAGTCTATGAAGATTTTGTTACAGAAATGGTAAAGGATGTAATAGAAGAAAATTTTGGGCATTTTGAGGTCGTAAGTCAATATAAGTTCGATGGTCTTGTAAAAGAGAGGAAAATTGTCACGGTACCCGATATAATCTTAAAACAAAAAAGTAAAGAATTTTACCCCCTCATAATCGATGCCAAATATAAACGAGAAGATAAAAATGCTGATTATTACCAAATTATTGCTTATAGTCTTGCAATACCTTCAGCTGAAGCATGCATTTTAATTTATCCACAAACTGAAAATGAAAATATAGACAAAGAACTCACTCTTAGAGGCGATATGACAAAATCGGAAGGACGAGAAATAAAATTATATGCCAAGACAATAAATTTGCATGTAAACGATGATTTTCTGAAGTTCGATGATTTTGTTAGGGAAACCAAAAATCAGATTAAAAGCATAATTTCAGAGTGTTTGCCAGAAGAAAACTAACCAATAGTATTTCTACCTGCGAAACTCTTACTGCTTCTGCTATAATTCAATGCCCTGCCGCCTCATGCGCCGCCGCATACCTCTCCGTGATCAGCGCCCTCTTGAGCTTGAACAACACCCTCTGCTTATCCATACCATACTGCTCTACCAGAGTCTTGATAAGCCTCTTCTTTGAAGCGCCCTTAAGAGCCATCTCTGCCATGATGCCGTCCACGAACTCCTTGCTCGGGTCGGGTTCCTTCTTAGCTTCTGCCTTAGCTTCAGGTTTTGGCGCTTCAGGTGTTTTAGCAGGTTGACCTTCAGGTTTTGGAGCGGGAGCTTTTATTGTTTCTTTAACTGCTTTTACCTCAACTTCAGGCGCCGGTTTTGCCTGTATGGCTTTCAGTTTTTCTGTCTTTGCAAGCATTGTGGCTTTTTCATCCGGCTTAACTGTGATCGCTTTCTTTTCTGCCATCTTCATCACCTCGATATATCAACAGGCGTGAGCATTCCTTTCTCTATCCCCAGCTTCTTCCCTGTAATCAATATATTATCCTGCACTGGCGCCACCTTGAACTTCTTCTCAATCGAAGCGCCGTTTGACTTGATCTTTAACGTCCCGCCCTTCAATAGCTTGAGCGCCCGGACGGTGTTCAGGTTAAGCTCCACGAAATCGTTATCATCCGCAAGGTTGAACCACATGAACGGATTGTACACGCTCACAAGCACTGTTTTGGCTTCAGCTGGCTTTGCTGCCGCCTGTATCGCCCCATAGGCTGGTCTTTCATATTTCGGGATAGTGAATTCATCCACTGCTGAGATGCCTATCGCTTTTTTCACGGAGTCATGAAGAACATTGAACTCGAATTTTGCGCCTGCAATGATGCCAAGCGCATCCAATCCATTCGTCCCTGCGCCGCCAAGAGCCTGCGCCCTGCCCTCGTTATTGATAAGTGTCCCCTTCTTTTTATACAGGGGTTCGTGGGCTATTACGATGTTCGCCTTGGATGATATAGCGCTCCCGGTCTGGACTATGATGTTCGTGAGTTTCCCGAGCGTTTCTGCGGGTATTATCGCGGGGTCTGATTCCAGGCAGAACAGCGTCTTTATCGTACCTTTGTTGATATCCTCAACCAGAGCGCTCAATGACTTCTGCTCTGCATCCTTTGACAGGATATATGCACCTGTCGAGTTTGCGAACGGCTTGAGGAAGGTTACTTTAGCCCCTGCATTTTTTGCAAGAGCAAGCACGCTCTTAACCTGCTCTGCATCAGACAGGGGATGGAAATCAGCGATAACAAGCGAATCCTTTGTGAGCTGGAGTTTGGAAACATCTGTGGGCTTTATCATTTCATCAGCAATTGGCAGAGTCTTCCACCACACAGCAGTGATCTTTGCCCCTTTCTTTTTTGCAGAAAGCAGACGCCTGACGATAAGCGGATACTGCTCGTATGGGTCGATAAAGAGCGCGATATGTTTAGCTGCCTCAATATCACTGTAAGGTATTCCCACGCTCAAGGTTTGATAGGTATCCTTTGGAAGCGCCTCGAAATTGGCTCCTTTGCATAAATATGAACCAGCAACTTTCTGGAACGCAAGAAGCTCTTCGCATGTTGTATTGCCGAAGGAGAGGAATGCAGCATTGCCTGCAGATATTCTCTTTGCAGCTTCTTTTGCCGCATCTTCAATCGAGGTCTCCTTACCGTCCACCATCGATTTCACAGGTGTATACAGCCTGGGGAGGCTCATCCCGAACCTGCACAGCTTTCCAGCATTTGCAGGTGAGGACTTCCTGAAACCCACATCCAGCATTCCATTCTCACGAATATACAGCCCGCAGCCGAAATTGCAGCCCGGGCAGATGGTTGAATAAACATTAGACATTTATATTTCCTCCAGCTTGGCTTCAAAATAAGGGGGCTTTCGCATATCCATTCCTGGTTCGTACTTAAGCTGCTCCTGCACAGGGTTCGCGAACATCCTGTACAGCCTTGTGAGAGGGATGTCGACCGGGCAAACGTCGGTGCATTGTCCGCACCCGATGCATGAATCCGCAAGGTGCAAGAATCGAATGAGATGGTACATAGACATCTTATAAGCATCGCCGCGTAAGTGAAACTCGGTGCATTTCGAGACATTTCCACATGAGCAGGTGGGGCATACGGTCTTGCACGCTCCGCAATCTATGCAGTGCTCAAGTTCTTTCCTGAAATACTCAAGCCTTTTATCCATCGGAACGAATATTTTTGCCTTCCACTTCTTTCCGAGGTCTTCCATAACTCCTTTAATCTTTGCGCGCATCGCAACGCCCTTCTCATCAGGCTTCTGCACCTGCACATATCCGGCGTCAACAGCATTCTGAAGGAGCTTTGCACCTTTTTCTGAATTTATCTCAACGAATGTGGCTTTTCCCACAAGGTCTCCGGTAACACCCCAATTGCCGCAGGCAATATCAGAATTGTTCGGCACCTTAATGGTGCAGTACCGGCAGCTCTCGCGTCTTCCATAACCCTTCTCTTCAAGTTCATCAATTGTGATCGCATGTTCTTTTCCGTCCTTTGTCTCAAAGATAAGCTTTCCTTTTTCGATATCTTCGCCGTGGACGTCTTCCGGCTTTATCTTGTACATCACATCAAGCATCTCGCGTGTAACCACAGGGTGCATCGACCCTCCGCAGTTCAATCCCACGATATATGTATTATCAAGAGATATCGCATTCCTCTTTGCCTGTTCGATTATGGCGCGCACATCGCATCCCTTAGCGGGAAGAGCGACTTTCAGGTTCCTGTCAGCTATGAGCTTTGCGAAATTACTGGGCACTGAGTGAAGCGAGCCAGCAGAATTTAGCACCTCGTTCACGTCAGAAGTGATTATTGGAACAGCTTCGAACTCGTTTATCTTCTTGAGCACCACAACAGCATCCACTACTTTCTTTTCAAGCGCGGCAGCCAGCATGGAAGTCACAAGACCGCCAGAGCCTCCACGCTTTCTCACATCTTCTTTGGTTGACCAGCCAACGTACATCTCGTCTTTTTGCATCTACGCCACCCCCTCAGGTTTTAAGGGACTTGGTCCGATTTTTTTTATCTGCTCTGTTACATCGCGGATGAAATTTGCGAACTTCTCACCTTCGCTGGCTGATATCCAGTTAAGCTGGAGCCGCTCCTTCTCGATCCCGAGTTGTTGCACTACACTTTCAAGATATTTGTATTTGATCTTTGTCTTATCATTACCGTTCACATAATGGCAGTCGCCGATGTGGCAACCTGTAACAAGCACAGCGTCAGCGCCTTCGAGGAAGGCATTGAAAACATGAAGAGGATCTATTCTGCCAGAGCACATAACTCGAATGATCCTCGTGGACGCCGGCTGCTGGAACCTTCCCATGCCAGCGCTGTCCGCTCCTCCGTATGAGCACCAGTTACAGCAGAAAGCAACGATCTTGGGTTCCCAGCCGTTCCCCGCCTGCGCGGGTTTCGCAGTAACAGCTTCTGCGCTCATGCCGCCACCTCCTGAAACCTGAATACATTCTTAACCTGTGCGAGCAACTGATCATTCTTGAAGTGGCTCTGCTCAAGCGCGCCTGTCGGGCAGGCTGCCACGCACGTACCACAGCCCTTGCACAGAGCTTTCATCACATTCGCTTTATGTTCTTTCTCTTCCATCTTTATAGCCTGGAACGGGCACATGGGTATACATACCTGGCATCCAACGCAAACATCAGGATTCACGACAGCTGTGATGCCTTCAGTTATTGCTTTCTTATTCTTGAGAAGGATCGTAGCGCGGCCTGCGCATGCGCTGCCCTGCGATACAGCGTAGGGAATATCTTTCGGACCTGATGCAACACCTGCAAGATACACACCGTCGATAGTGGTATCAACAGGTTTAAGTTTTGGATGCGCTTCCATCAGCAAGCCATCTGCTGCCTTTGATAATTTCAATAATTGCTGTATCTGGCCAATCCCTTCATTCGGGACGATGCCAGTAGCCAGCACCATAAGATCGAATTCAAGATTCCGAATTTCACCGGCAAGTGTATCCTCAACCCGCACCTTGATATTCTTGGTAACAGGGTCTTCTTTCACTTCTACCGGTCTTCCGCGCAGGAATTTCACGCCAAGATTTCTCGATCTGTTGTATGATTCTTCGTAGCCTCTGAAGGGCGTCCTGATATCTATATACATTATCGTCTGGTCAGTTTCAGGGCGCTTCTCTTTAAGGAGCTGCGCGTTCTTTATAGTGACCATGCAGCATACACCAGAGCAGTAGATATTGGTATTCTTATCTCTTGAACCAACGCAGTTCACGAATCCCACGCGTATAGGTTCCTTGCAATCCGAAGGCCGCACTACATGCCCGCCTGTGGGACCTGCTGCGTTAAGAAGTCGCTCGAACTCCATTGCTGTAATGACATTATCGTATAATCCGTATCCAAAGTCGTGTCGCGGTTCAGGGTCATATGTATTGAAGCCCACTGCTCCCACGATAACTCCAACATTAACATCCGTATAAGAAGGCTTCATATCATAGTTTATTGCTTTGCTCTCACACGCCTTTGCACAAGCTTTGCATGAGATGCAGTTCTCCATATCGATCACGGCGCGAAGAGGTACAGCCTGCGGGAATGGGACGTATATCGCTTTTCGCGTACCAAAGCCTTCGTTAAAGTCATACGGTACTTCAACCGGGCAGACCTCGCTGCACTTGGCGCAGCCCGTACATTTGACGACATCAAGATACCTGGGTTTGTGCTCTATCTTCACATTAAAATTCCCGACATACCCTTCAACTGCTTTCACTTCTGAATAGCTCATTATTTGTATATTCTTATTACGCGCCACTTCTACCATCTTTGGACCGAGAATGCAGATGGAGCAATCGTTGGTGGGGAACACCTTATCAAAGCGCGCCATCCTGCCGCCGATAGAAGGCTCTTTCTCCACGAGATATACCTGGAAACCCATATCAGCAAGGTCAAGCGCTGACTGCATTCCAGCCACTCCTGCACCAATCACAAGGGCTTTATCAATGACAGGCACCTCACTTTGCACAAGTGGTTCGAGCAACTTAGACCGTTCCACACCCATGCGCACAAGGTCTTTGGCTTTCTCCGTTGCTTTTTCCTTCTCCCACATGTGTATCCATGAGCAGTGGTCTCTGATATTAACGAATTCAAGGAAGTACTGGTTTAAGCCCATTTGCTCAAGACATGCGCGAAATGTTGGTTCGTGTGTCTTGGGAGAGCATGCCGCCACTACAACGCGGTTAAGGTTATGCTCTTTGATTTTTTGCTGTATATCAGCCTGCCCTGAGTCAGAGCATGTGAACTTGTTCACAGACGTGACTTTCACGCCGGGAAGCGTGCCGATATAATCAGCTACTGCTTTTGTATTTACGACGCCACCGATATTAACGCCGCATTCACATACGAACACACCTACACGTTTTTCATCATTATCTTTCTGAACTTCAGTACCTTTATTATCACTCATTTATCTTCACTTCCTTGACCGGGTTTGGACCCAATTTTTTAATCTCTTCAGTAAAATCCTTAACAACTTCTGCAAATCGTGCTCCTTCACTGGCAGATACCCATTCCAGCCTGAGCCTCTTATCAAACCCAAGTTTTGCCAGTGCTTTTTTAGTATTGTTTATCCTGATCTCTGCGTTCTTGTTGCCGTCGATATAATGGCAGTCGCCTATATGACAGCCTGTTATAAGAACTCCATCAGCTCCATCATTGAGAGCTTCCAGAATAAAAGCTGGCTCAACCCTGCCAGAACACATGACCCTTATTATCCTTATATTTGAAGGATACTGGAATCTGCTCACTCCTGCCAGGTCTGCGCCTGCATAGCTGCACCAGTTGCAGCAGAAAGTTAATATATTCGGTTCAAAGCTCATGACGGCACCTCCACGATACCGCTAAAAGCCCTTACAGCAGCTTTTATCTGCGGTGCCGTGAAGCCCCTTGGACTGATTGCTCCTGTAGGGCAGGAAGCAGCACAGGATCCACATCCCTTGCACATGGCCGGATTAATTCTTGATTTCTTTGCAAGATACACCACCTCTTCAGCATTTACCTCGACTTCAATTAACTGTGGTGCATTAAAGGGACAGACCTTGACGCAGGTGCCGCACCCAATACATTGCTTTTCATCCACCACTGCTATCATGGCATCGGTTTCCATCTCTACCTTTGATAGCAGCACGCATGCCTTCGCTGCAGCTCCTGATGCCTGGGCTATTCCCTCATCTATGAGTTTGGGCGCCTGGGCTGTGCCGCACAGCAATACTCCGGTGGTGGCGAACTCAACAGGGCGCAGTTTTGCATGAGCTTCCAGGAAAAAGCCATTTTTATCCATAGGTACCTTGAAGAGCTTAGCCAGTTCAACATTGGATGCCGGAGCTACCATGGGGGCGCTCAACACGATTAAATCAGCCTCTATTTCTATATCGTCCCCTATCAGCAAGTCATGGACGGTTACCGTGCTGTCCTTCACAACAGGCGGCTTTTCCTCGGAATACCGCAGGAACACTACTCCCAGGCTGCTTGCCTCCCTGTAAAGTTTTTCCCATACTCCGTATGTCCTCATATCTCTGTACAGCACATAGACGCTGGCTTTTGTCTCCTTTTTTATACGAATAGCATTCTTGACAGCCTCGACACAGCATGTTCTAGAGCAGTACGGACGCTCGGGAACCCTTGCGCCTGCGCACTGTATCATCACAATGTTCTCCGGGGCTTTTTCAAATCCGTTTTCAAGGGCGTTCTCAAGATTGAGCTGGGTTGTTATATTGCGAGCCCCATAATTATAATATCCAGCAGGCACAAGTTCATTCGCTCCCGTAGCGATAACCGCCACACCGAACTTTATTTCGTGCTTTGTACCTTTGGTATCCAGAGTGCCCTCGAAATTGCCCACATAACCCTTCAGCTCTGCAAGCTGGGTTCCAGTAAATACCTGGATACGTGGATGGGACATGACATTTCGAATCAGTGGTGTTATTATATCAGAGCTTCTCCTGCCGTCCTCCAGACTTGTAACATGGCGCAATAGACCACCGAGCTTTTCTTCCTTTTCTACAAGAAAGACAGGAAAACCATTGTTCGCTATATCTAAAGCACAGGTCATTCCTGCAATGCCCCCCCCAATGACAAGGGCTGTCTGTGTAACCGGTACCCTGGAAGTCGATAAGGGAGCAAGCAGGCTGCTCTTCGCCACTCCCATTCGCACAATATCCTTGGCTTTCTGTGTGGCTTTCTCCTTTTCATTCATGTGCACCCAGGAGCAGTGCTCCCTGATATTTGCAAATTCAAAGAGGTAAGGGTTCAAAGCAGCATCTTTCAGGGTATTCTGGAACAACTGCTCATGTGTCCTCGGAGTGCATGAAGCCACCACAAATCTATTCAGATTCTTTTCCTGTATCAGAGTAATTATCTTCTCCTGATTATCCTTGGAACAGGCATAAATTGCCTCTTCAGAATGGACTACATTTGGCAGCGTCTTTGCATATTCAACGACCGCAGGTACATTGACAACGCCGCCTATATTGATGCCGCAGTGGCACACCATGACTCCGATCCTTGGCTGTTCTGGAATCGCCTTTTCCTTGGGGTAAATTTTTTCTTTGATTAAAGTCCCCCGCTCTGTGGCAAGCAGGGCAGATGCCTTCGCCGCCGCTCCACTTCCCTGCGCTACGGTATCAGGAATATCCTTTGGTCCCTGTACCACGCCGCATGCATGAATGCCCGGAGCGTTTGTCTCAAGCGGATGATCTATCAATGATGTGACATTACCGAACTCATCTAAATCCAGCCCGATCATCGAAGCAAGCTTCTTTGTCTCAGGAGAGGGATCAAGCCCGACAGAAAGGACTACTAGATCCAGGGGCATATTTTTTATCTTACCTTCATTCAGGTCCTCATACCTGACAAACATCTTTCCCGCGGAATCTAACTGCACTTCCGGCGGTCTTGAACTGATAAACTTTACACCGAATTCTTTTTTAGCTCTTGAATAGAATTCTTCGAACCCCTTTCCAAAAGCCCTTATGTCGATGTTAAATATTGTAATATCCAGATTTGGATCGTGCTCTCTTGCTATTATTGCCTCTTTGATAGCCTGCATGCAGCACACAGAAGAGCACCGCGACCTACCGATATGTGGATTCCTTGAGCCTATGCACTGGATGAACCCGATATATTTCGGCGCCTTCCCGTCAGAAGGCCTGAGGACGTGTCCTTGGGTTGGGCCGCTCGCGCTCAGTATGCGCTCGAACTGCATGGAAGTTATAACATCTGGATGAGTGGGTTTATACTGTTTAAGCAGCAGCGGGTCAAAAGGCGTGAACCCTGTCGCCAGTATTATTGAGCCCACATCGATCTCCATTTCCCTGTCCTTCTGCTCGTAATTTATAGCCCCTGCCGCACAGACCTTCTTGCATACCCCGCATTTCTCTTTCGTCAGATAGAGGCAGTGTGCTGCATCTATGGTCATTACTCTGGGGACTGCCTGGGGGAAAGCAAGGTATATTGCCTTCCGTTTCGATAATCCTGCATTATACTCATCTGGTACCTTTGATGGACATTTCTCCACACAGATCCCGCAGCCTGTACATTTGTCCTCCTCTACATAGCGGGCTTTTTTCAATAACTTGAGCTTGAAATTGCCCTCTGTGCCACTTACAGATGTGACATCACTATAGAGTATGAGGTCTATATTGGGGTGCCTGCTCGCCTCCACCAGCTTAGGGGATACGATGCACATGGCGCAGTCCAGTGTGGGGAAGGTTTTGTCCAGCTGCGCCATCCTTCCTCCAATGGTTGTTTTTGAATCGATGAGATAAACCTTGAAACCTCCATCAGCTAAATCCAGGGCTGATTGTATGCCCGCAATACCTGCGCCAATAACCGCAACTGCACCTACTTTTCCCATTATTTACCTCCCGCCTTTACTTCTACAAGCTGTGGCGTCCTGGCTTTGACGCCTGTTACTAATTCAACGATTTTATCAGTGGGTACCATGTTTTTATCCAGACCCAGTTTCTTGGGAGCAAGTCCCAGAGCAAGCCCCATTATCTGGGTGAAATAAAGCACCGGCAATCCGAGAGTGACATTGTACCGTGATTCTATTTTGCTCTGATATGCATCCAGGTTTGTTGAGCAGAGCGGACATGTCACGGCGACGCAGTTGGCTCCAACATCTCTGGCAGTTTCCAGTATCTTTTTCGTAAGCTGAAACGCCAGTTCTTCATCGCTTACTACCAGCGAGGCGCCGCAGCATTTTACCTTCATTGAAAAGGGCAGCACTTCTGCTCCCAGCGCTTTTAAAAGATTATCCAGGGATTGTGGATTCTCCTGGTCATCGAATTTAGCGACCTCAGTGGGCCTGACTATCAGGCAGCCGTAATAAGGGACGACCTTCAATCCTTTTAGAGGTCTTGTAACATTCTTTGCTACTGTTTCAAGACCTACTTCGTTCACGATTATATCGAGAAGATGCCTCACATCTGCAGTACCGCCATAAGGAATGTCCATCACATCGTTAACTCTTTTCTTGAGGTCCTCGTTGTCTTTGAGCATCTTGTTTGCCTTGGCAAGATTATGGAAGCATGCATTGCAGGGAGCGACAAGTTTTAAGTTCTTTCTCTCAGCGAGCGCCAGATTTCTGGCAGGCAATGCCACAGAGAGGAAATAATTGTAGGAGAAAGCTCCCAGTGCTCCGCAGCAGTTCCAGTCTTCCAGTTCCTCAAGTTCGATGCCAAGTTTCTCGCACACTGCTCTTGTTGACATATCGTACTCTTTGGTCGAGGCGTGAAGAGTGCAGCCCGGATAATATGAATATTTCATTTTACCCCCGCCTTCTCAAATATGTGTTTTACCTGCTTTTTCCCTTTTATTTTTTCGGGGAGGATGGGTATCTTGCCCTTCATGAACATATCAAGTCCCATATCGAACTGCCCCATCAGTCCCTTGACACCTTTCGTCTTTAATTTATACATGGCAAAAACCATGGCTTCAGAAACCCTTCCATTATCCTTGATGGAATCTATGAACATCTTATCAAAGATCGGCTTGGTGGTTTTTATCTTTATATTTCCCTTCAACGCCTCTCGCACTGCCATGTTTTTCAGGGCATACATTACTTCGGTGATCCTCACATCCTGCGGGCACCTTGCAAAACAGGTATAACATGAAACGCATTTCCAGAAACTCTCATTATCGAGGAGTTCCTTTGTCATACCCAGGATCCCCATCCTTATTATCTTTCTCGGGTTAAACGTGGGATCGACTTCAGCAACAGGGCAGCCGCAGACGCAGCCAGTACAGTTGAAGCAGTATTCCAGATTTTCACCACCAAGCTCCCTTGAGAGCTGATATTTAAAATTCGGGTCAAGATTTTTTGCTTTGATCATTTTGCCTCCAACTGGCGCGCCAAATAAACCGTGAGGTCCACGATATCAATATCGTATTTCCTGGCAGCCTCCTTCTCATTCTTCAGGCAATTGAAATGCGCCAGACACTTTGTGCATGTTGTAATCATTGTTTTAGCTCCAGTAGCTTGTGCTTCATCTAACCGCAAAACTCGCATGGCTTTGGTCTGTTCATTGCAGTTCATAAAAGAACTAACACCGCAGCACATGGCATTTTCCTTATTGTGAGACATCTCTATAAGCTCAGCCCCGTTCACTCTGAGAGCTTCCCTGGGCGCATCATACTGACCCATATGTCTTCCCAGCCTGCAGGGGTCATGATATGTGACGGTTGATTTGTGGATCGCTCCTGTACCTTTTAGAAACTCACTTATGTGAACTACTTTTGGCTTCAGGTCATAATCGCTGGCAAAAGTGCGGTAACATTCGGCGCAGCTCAGTATCAAGGTTTCAATTCCGCTTTCGTTGATTATCTTGGTGTTATATCTGGCAAGCCGTTCAAACACATCTTTTTTCCCCTGCCAGAGAACATCATGCCCACAGCATTTCAGGGGAAGTATCCTCGGCTTTATTCCTGCATGGTTCAATAACTTCAGGGAAGACGTGGCGATCTCTCCAAAATTGACCCCTACATCATGAAGGAAAAGATCTAAGAAATCTACACAGCCCGGGAAATAAGCATAATTGGAATTTTCACCCTTTTGCTCCTGTGTCACAACGCTGCTGCCATTTAGTTTGGACATCAGGGCAGCCGTTTCAGAGAACACACCCTTATGTGCGATCTCATCATATTTTTTCCCCTCCCTCTCCTGCCTTACAAACGACAGGAAGTCCACCTGCTGCGGGCATTCCTGGGGACAGAGCCCGCATGTCAGGCATGTCCAGATATCTTTTGTTTCGAGCCCATAGACATTTGAGTTGTAAATAGAACTGCGCGGAGAGGTTTTTGAAACCCTGCGCATCGGACATATAGACGTGCATTTTCCGCACTGATAACAGGATTGTACATTGCTCGTTGCCATTCAATTCT
>JBGOYM010000005.1:0-20704 GCA_041479675.1 Candidatus Methanoperedens sp. | reverse complement strand
ATGCCAAATCAAATCCATTTTCCATTCAACACATGGGGATATAATGATGGCGGAATAGACAAACAGATCAGACTTCTATTTGTGATTGATAAAAAGAGTTCTCTGCCACTTTATTTCAGATATCTCCCTGGAAACATCGTTGATGTATCGTCTCTTACAACGACAATAGAAGAACTCAAAAAATATGATATCAATAGTAGTTTTGCTCTTGTCGATGCTGGATTTTACTCTGAAGATAATATTAAAGAGTTATATTTAGAAGAAATAGATTTTCTTACACGATTGCCGTCAAAAACAAAATTATACAAAGACCTTATCAAGGAGGCTATGCCTGATATTGAAACATTCAAAAATGCTGTGAAATATGGAGACAGAATTCTGTTTGTCAAACAAAAAAAAGTAAATCTTTTTGGCAACGAGGGGTATGCCCATATTGTTCTTGATCCTGAAAGAAAAGGAAGGGAGACAAAAAAGCTGCTAATAAATGCAATTGAGGATAAAGAATCTGATGAAGAAAATGTCGAATTTGAACTCTTGAAAAGTGGGGCAATGATTCTTGTTCCATCATTTGAAATTGATAAAAAGGAGGTCGTACCTCTTTATTATATGAGACAAATGGTTGAAAAATTATTCGGGTTTTCTAAAGATGATCTGGATCTAATTCCTTTGAGGGTTCATAGAGAAGAAACGTTAAGAGGCTATTTGCTCCTCATTTTTATTACGTTGACAGTATTTGCTCTAATGAAAAAAGAGATCGGTAACGATTATACTGTGGAAGAAGCTTTGCTGATTATGAGAAATTTGAAATGCAAAGTGTATGATAATGAGTTAATTGTTCAGGAACTGGCGAAACAACAGAAAGAAGTTGTTGAAAAACTAAATATCATAGTGCCTAAAAAGATGGAAATTTAGGAATTTGGGAAGGCAATGGTCGTCTCCATTGACAAAGCAACCGCTATACGGATGTACGATAAGGTGCAGAAGTACTGGAAAACGTACCTGAAGGATGTACAGGGTAAGCTGGTAAAATGCGGAGAATCCGAGAAAAAGGAACTTGAAGAAAAAATCAAATTCATGGAAGAGACCGACATGGCGGTCGTGGTATCACAATCGCAGAATGAGATCGAGGACTTTAAGAAAAAGGGTCTGGACATTGCACAGCATCGCAAGAGAATGGTAAAAGAGGACCTTGACAAGAAGTTCAAGGACACCCGGATGACCCGTTCCGCATCGTATTCGTATGCGCCATGTGGATGACAGGCTTTGATGTGCCTTCCTGTTCCACCATCTACCTCGACAAACCCATGCGAAACCACACACTCATGCAGGCTATAGCATGGGCAAACCGGGTGTTCAGAGATAAATTAAACGGTCTGATAGTTGATTACGTTGGAGTGTTCAGGAACCTGCAGAAAGCATTGGCGATATACGGCTCTGGCTCAGGCGGTGGAATTAAAGAGGGCGAAACCCCTGTAATGGAAAAAAGTAAACTTGTTGAACTATTGAGGCAGGTGATCGAAGATACCACAGCATTTTGTTCTGAGCTGGGCATTGATCTGGCAAAAATTCAGACCGCTTACGGATTTGAGCGCGTGAGATTGATTGACGATGCGGTTGATGCGATTCTGGTCAATGATGAATCGAAGAGAAAATACATTGCCCTTGCAGGAAACATTGTCTGGATATACAGATCCATACTTCCCGATCCGGCAGCCGGCGAATTCTACCCAAAGCAGGCTCTTTTCGCTAATTTGGCAGAGAAGATGCGCTCAATGGTAATAGAGGCTGATATTTCAGGGGTCATGAAAGCAGTGGATGAACTTCTGGATGATTCTATTTCAACCGAAGGATATGTTATTCGACAACCTGAGCCTTCTGAGACTGAACACCTTGTGGATTTAAGCAGGATAGACTTTGAAGCGCTAAAAGCACGTTTTCAAAAAAAAATAAACGACTAACTCACGAACCTGGGCGAGAAATACTTCTTTATCACAGTATCGCACTTTCCGCAGGTTATCATGAGCCAGTCCCCGACTTCCTGTTTATCGTAGTGGTCGAATATGGATGCGCCGCAGTCTGGACAGACATAGTATTCCTTGAAATAGTAGTTATAGAACTCAGGGGAGTTCGTAAGCCAGTTGATGGCTTGAAGCAGCCTTTCAAGGTACCTCTGTTTTCCACCTTCTGCGCCTTTTTTCATTTCATCGAGCACATGCTCTTCCATGTGCTTGATGTGGCGCTTCGTGTGTTTTCTGATCTTCTGGTAGTCGCTGACATACTGTTTTCCGCTCTCAAGATATCTGAGATATCCTTTTGTTGATCCTGAGCCTTCTTTTATCGTTCTCAGGAAATATTCACTCATCAGGTCTTCCATAAGATCAGCGCATTCTGTGCAGATGTTGTAACCAATGTAATGTTTTGAATCCTGATCTCCCTTGCATATCATGCAGGTTTCCATCGTCCTCACCCGACTATAACAGGTTTAGTAGCCTCTCTCGTGAACATTATTGGATACAGGTTCAGCACTGACAGCAGGTCGCCTTTCTTGATCTCGCCTGATTCCTGACCAAGCACATAAGCCGCGTTAATGATACGGTCCGTCTCGACAGGCGCTGGACCGTCCCTGGCTGCGACTTTTATGACCGAAACCAGAGGGTGATGGCTGAAAGCGCAGGGTATTGCAAGCATATCCTTCTGTACATTGACTTCCTTTACCTTGATACGCTCCAGTTTCCCTGCCCCTATGGTAACGTCCTCATCCGCGATTACCATCTCCCATTTTGCCCGTGTGGCTATGGTAAATTCATAGGGCGATGCCTTCACTTTTTTCCGGTTCACTTTCCCTTTATCACGGGAAACAACATTTACGATTTCGCTCATAAAACGCCTCCAACATATAAATAAATGTTATAGTACATATAGTTTATCATGATTAAACATGATAATCTTTGGTGATGTATATAAATTAATAATGTAATCTATTCAGACTGTATTGAAGTAAAGATTACAAACGAAACTTTAATAACCACATAATGACTTTCAGATGACCACGCTCCGATAGTGTAGCACGGCCAATCATGTCAGACTCTCACTCTGACGACTGGGGTTCAAATCCCCATCGGAGCACTTAATTTTCTTAAGGTCAAAAATGCGAAGTATTCAACAACCATCTCCACAGAGGGATAAACTTAACCTTTTCACTTATCCCAAACCAGTTTATCACTTCTTCACTTTGATAATCTTCTGTGAGAACGAGAAGATCCTTGCATCCAAGTTCTTTGCTTGCTTTCAATAATGCTCTGATTTCTCTATCCCTTGTTTTAATATTGCCAAGGTCATAACAAACCTGAATTAACTGTCTTGTTTGTTGTCCCTCTCTGACAACGAAATCTACTTCCTCATGTTGTTCTGACTTCCAGAAATAAATATTTGCAGATCCATTCATTTCAAATTTTTTAAGTTCAATCGCCACAAGATTTTCGTATAATTTTCCAATATCCGGACTAAATTTGAATGCTCTGGCATGAATAAAACCATTGTCAATGCAATATATTTTTTTATTGGAACCTATCTGATCCCTGACTTTGAACGAGAATCGATTTATTTTGAAAAAAATAAAAGCTTCTTCCAAATAACCCAGATATTTTTGAACAGTATGAACGCTCTTGCATTTTGTTACACTACACAAAGTATTATAAGAATATTCCTGGGCGCTATTTGATATCAAATAAACTGCAAGATATTCGATCGCCTGAACATTCCGTATTCTGAATCTTTTCACTATGTCCTTATAAATTATGGCGTTGAATAAAGTGGAAAGATAATCTTTATATTCTGCTTTCTTTAAAAGGGGTTCTGGATATCCCCCATATGTCAGATATAATAATAGTTTTTCTTTAATTTCGCTTTCCGTTAATTCTTTGCCTTCAACATTCAGATATTCTTTGAAAGAAAATGGAAAGATGTTGATGAGCAAATATCTGCCTGTGAGGTGAGTCGCAAGCTCTTTGCTCAATAGATTCGAATTGCTTCCTGTTATAACGATATTATATCCCTGTCTGTTCAGCCTGTTAACAAAGAGTTCCCATTTGTCCAGATTCTGTATCTCATCAAGCAGGATGGATTTTGGATTATTGTAAAGCGTATTTATTGCATCGACTATTTCGTTATAGTCTTTTGTTTCTATGAGTTTTTCATCGTCAAAATTTACATAACCAAAGATGCTCTTCCTGCTTAGTGCATGAATTGCAAAAAAGGATTTTCCTGCTCTCCTTGGTCCAATTATGACAGTTATTAAGCTGCTGCTAAGTTTTTTTGAATCTACCGATCTTTCAACATATTTTTCTTTCAGCCTGCCTTCAAGTTCTCTTTTCTGGAGCAAAGGAATATCCCGGATCATTATTTATATTATACTGCACAAAAGTTTATAAATTTATGTATTTAGATATTCGAATTGATGAGTTAGGACACAAGTTTTTGGCAGGAAGCTGATGCAGTATGAGCTAAAAGTCATCGAAATCCAGAAGATACTATTCTCATTAAGCCTTACTTTTCTCTTCCAGCCAGTCCCGTAAAGACAAGACCCAGTATTATGCCTCTAATAAAACCATAATACCTCCTATTGTTGATTTCTGTTTATTACCTGTTATACATATACTTTCCTGAAAGTTTTAACTGATCAGATATTCACGCAGGTTTCCCTGCACTTTTCCTTTCATAATTTCATCCAGCCGCCTCTCCGTGTACCCGAAGGGCAGCAGTATGCTTTCAGCCGCGCGCAGGAGATATTCACAGTATTTTGCACCGTCATACTGCGTGTCCCCATCTGCAAGCTCCGGTATTTTCACCCGTTTCTGGTAGCTCTTTGACCTGTGGTCTGTTATTATGTAGCGGACACACTGGCCGGGCTGTATGTCGATGCCTTCCTGCCTGTACTGCCGAAGCGCAGCCATCCTGTCATTGAACTGTCTGCAGTCATCGTACCCACGAGACACACGCGTCTTGAATACCATGTCTGCAAGCGCGCATTCGTGATCAAGCACTTTTCTCATGTATTCCCGCAGTACTTCGATCGTCTCTGGAATTTTCATGTAAAACTCAGAAGCGTTTTTCGCCTCCGTAAACCTTGCGAGCATGGCTTCCTGGAGGCTGCTGATAATGCGGGGCGTATCGCTTCGCCGCATATCTATACCCCGCACCTTCAGTTTGCCGTTCTTCATCAAGCCGTAATACCGGTTGAGGGCACCCATGCCATTTGACTTGTTGGGCAGGAACACTATCCACCTGAACTCTCCTTTTAGTTCAAGCTGTATCCCGATCTTCCTGCTCACAAGGTCGCAGAGCCTGTCAGGGTCGCGACCCTTCACCCACAGGCTGTCCACGATGCCGTGCAGTATCTCAAAGCCCATGCTGTCAGCGATTTCCATTGTCAGGAGCAGTATCTCGCGACCGTAAGCGGTTATTGACTCGTGGCATTCTATCCTTCCAAAGCGCGCCTTGTTAAATCCCATGTACCCGAAGCTTGTCACGAGAAGCCACTTGAGCAGGTTCTGCTTTTTCTCATACTCCTGTGCCCTCGATGGCTCCTCTCCAATGCGTTTTTTATACGTCTTCCGCCTCTCTATGAGGGGCGCAAGCACCCGCGGGACAAGCCCCATGCGCCGTTCGCAGATGTTATAATGCGTGAACGGAACGCGCTTCCGGGACTCAGGGCAGCACTTGCACAGAACGGTCTCAGGCGATATGTTGTGGTTCACCATGATGTTCGGGAAAAGGGAGGCAAAATCCACTTCAAAGACGTTCTCGTGAAGCCCCACCTTCGGCTCTATCACCAGTGCGCCGCGGTCTGCTACGAGCAGTTCCTCCGCAGTTTTCCAGTATTCAGCAAGGTTTCGCTTCCAGGGCACAAGCACGCCGTCCCGCAGCGCCTGGTTGACCTGAAGTGCAGTTACGGCGCTGCCCGGACTCAGGCGCGAGAGTTCCTGCACCGGTATCCCTGTTATGCGGGCAAGGTCTATCAGCCCGGAAAGTCCCCCTTCCCTGAACACAAAAGACGATGCATCAAGGTGCAGCCGCCCTGACAGAAGGCATCTGCCTGGTTTGTAGAGTATCCTGCCGTAGCTGAAGTACGATTTCCCGCTACTTCCGGGCATGATATCCTTCTCCCTGCCAAGCTGAAGATCAACGTCATGCAGCATAGCGCGGCAATATAGATACGGCAGGTCAAAGCTGTCCCCATGTTCAGTAAGTATTATGTCCGGGTCTATTGATGCAACCTCGCGGGAGACCATTTTGAGCAAACTCACCTCATCGCCACCCTCCAGCACTGTATCGCCAAGCGTGATGCTGCGAATGGGATCGTCGGTTGTGGCAATCCCCCTGTCCCTTGCTGGCGTTACCGAGAGCTTCATGCTGGCAAAGGGGGGCAATTCGTAATCGATCGCGAATTGGCTGTCGCTGCCGTCAAGTTTTATCATGGGGAAAAGGTTGCGTTCAAGGAGGTACTGCCTCACGGGGGCAAGGTCGATGTTGTAAAGACCGCATCCTTTTGCCTCAAGCATGGACGCTGTCTCATAGACCGCACCTGGATCTACCGTGGCGCAGAGCAGTTCTTCAGGTATGCTGTCAAGCCCTGTGCTTTTTTTTTCAACATGCACCTCACGAACGCCTGGTAGGCTGGCTACAAGAGGTTTCATTTCCGGCTTGCCGGACAGGTATATCCTTGGATAATACGCCTCTCGCACAGGTCTTGTGCCCGCATCATCCCTGATCCATTTCGTTATCGTGCCGTTGTCGTACCTGATGTCCAGAAGGAACATTCTTTGCCTCCTCCCTCAGCGAGTTGAGTTCTTTTTGCTGCTCAACAAGTATGGATAAGAATATCGCGTCCATGGGTTCAATAAAAGGCGCCACCGTGCATGACGATGCGTGCTCTCTTGCCTTGTTCATGAGGCTGTCAAAGGCAATTTTATCCTCTCCCCGAAGAGCCCTTCTGAATACAGAAAGTTCTCTAATTATCTCTTCAAGCAAATTGCGAAAGCTCGGCACGGTCCTGCCCATGAGCGACACCTCCTGCAAAGTCCGTGAACCTTGTCTGGCCGGAGGGGACTGGCACATATTCGAACACGTGCCCGTTATCGATTATCCTGATGCGCTTCTTTGAAGGCTGCTCGATGCGTATCACACGGTCAGCAGCAGCCGACAGCAGCCTGTCCCCGTACCACGAACCGCCGAAGCTTGTTATCGCGGTCATGACCCCGCAGGACGCTGTCAGCAAACGCAGGCGTGTAAGTACAGGCTCGAATAACCGCTGTCCGTCTTTTCCCGAAAACAGGGATGGGAGATAGGATATTGCAAGCACTGACGGCGACCATCGTGCAAGCGCTTCCTCAAGAGAGCCTATCAGGGCGTCCATTTGGTATTCGGTGAAGGCGCGGGCGACATGAATGCGCGAGAGCGTTGTCCTGTCCCCCCCGAAGGACTTTATCATTCTTGACACGGCATACGGGTCAAAACTGTTCCAGCCGTCCACGAACACCACGTCCCTTCCACCTGCTGCTGATGCAGCGCACAGACGAAAGAGTATCTGAGGCACCATGCCGGACGAACCCTCGATCACGGTCATGCGCGAGGGCTCAAAACTTGCAGTGTCAATTATCAGAGGAGGGTACATTATTTCACATCCAGAGGGAATTACAGGGTTTGACCTGTGTTCTTAAAAGAGCTTGGATAGCGGTGTGAAAGTGATCCTGTCGATTACATGCACAAACTGCACTGTGGAAATCCTTTTAACTCCATAATCCCATTTCTATATAATGTTTGACAGAGAGGAATTCGAGCGCTGGATGGCGCAGGCATCTGATACATTGAACTCAGCCAAGCAGGATCATTCTATAAAAAGTTATAATGTAATTGATGTTTTGATGGATTATTCCAAAGCTGTATCTTCTAAGGTTGGAAAATTCACAGGCGTCCTTTATGGCTCAATGGCAAGGGGCGATAACAATTTATGGAGTGATATAGATTTTCTTGTGATTTCCGATAAACTTCCGGAAAATCCATTAAAAAGACTTGAGTTTCTATACTCGCTTGCAGATACTGCAATCGAGGTAAAGGGGTACACAAGAAAAGAGTTTCTTAAAATGATAGAAAAGAGAAATCCTCTTGCTCTGGATGCACTTGTGGAAGGAAAGCTCGTTGTGGATGATGGCTTCTGGGAAGTTGCCAAGAGTAAGTTTGAAGAGGTTAAAAAGAGGTACGAGCTTGTTAAGGAGCAGAAGAGGTGGGTTTCTCTGAGTATGAAAGGATGGTTCTTGGCAGAACAAGGAAGATTATGAATGATAAGCATATTGTTTCCTCAGGATTTTCCATATCATCCCCATTGGAAATGGAATGAAACGCATCCTGCATTTTGGGAATTGACATCATCATGTGATCATTTAGTACCGGTGGCACGTGGTGGAAAAAGTAAAATTGATAATCTGGTTACAGCATGTTATATGTGCAACTCGATTAAGACAAACTGGACATTAGATGAATTACGCTGGAAATTGCATGAACCTGCTGATGTTGAATGGAACGGACTTGTTGGTATGTTTCTTCAAATAATGGATCATGACAGTATTCGAGATAAATCACTCAAAAATTGGTACAAGTTGTTGAAAAAAGAAAAGATTTCAAATCCCAAGTTCTTTGGCTAAATCTTCAAAATCTCTAAGTCCAACATTATTTTTTCTGCATGCATTACCCCGCCCCTCCGACCACCGCGCTTTTAACCATCACATGAGGTGCCCCGTCACTCACTGGCACGAGCTGCCCCGCCTTCCCACACCTGCCCGAGTTCAATTGCAGGTCGTTCCCCACCATAACAACGTTGTTAAGTATCTCAAGCGTGTGACCTGATAATGACACATCCCGCAGCGACGTTGAGAGCTCTTTGTTCTTCACGATAAAGCCGCGCTCTGCATTGAACTGGAAAACCCCTTCGCCCGGATTCACCTGACCTCCGCGCGATCCTATGAGGTATATCCCATCCTTTATTTCCTCAAGCATTTCTTCGAACTTTGTCCCATCGGGTGATATGAATGTATTGCTCATCCTTATAACAGGACGGGCATACCCCTGTGCGCGGGCGTTCCTGCTGCTGCCGCCCAGTTTGCCTGCACTCTCGCGTGAGTGAAGGAAGGATTTGAGAACGCCATCCTGGATAAGCACAGTCTTTTTTGACTCTGCACCCTCATCATCGAAGGGATAATACCCGAATTCATGGAGTGAAGGGTCGTCATATACTGTAATACATGGTGCTGCGATCTGCTTGCCTATTTTTCCCTCAAGGATAGAATTTCCTTCGATCACGTGGTCTGCTTCAACAGCATGACCCACTGCTTCATGAATAAAAACGCCAGCCAGTTCCTGGTCAAGTATCACAGGATATGAGCCGGCTTTGGGCGTCTTTGCAGAGAGAAGTTCCACCGCGGTATTTCCCGCTTTCCTGGCAAGCTCAAATGCATCATGTTTCTTAAAGATCTCAAAACCCATTATCCCGAACCTGCTTTCCCTTCCTATCTGGTAGTTCCCTCCAGACTGCGCGATGGCGCTAATGGCAAAACCTATCCTGTTCAGGGTATATTCACAGTCCAGTCCTTCAGAGCTTGAATAGCCCACGGTCACGCGCGACTCGGAATAAACTGCGTTCGTGCTTGAAATTCCATCAATCCGGGCGCTTTTTTCTATTTCAATAAGTAATTTCACTTTATCTTCAATAGAAATATCATCAGGAGATTCCCTGACCTCTGGAAGATCCTTTAAATGCGGCTTTTCCACTGGCGCAAGCGATATTTTCTCGCGGGGGAACCTGCTTCTTGCCGCACCTGCAAGCTTTCTGGCCGATATAAGAGCATCATCAAGAGCATCTTTATCGTCCAGAGAAACGAATCCCCACGAGCCGCCGTCAAGAAAACGCACAGCAGCGCCGCTTGAGAAATTATTTGATATCTCGCGTATCTCGCCATTGTCAAGCAAGATCGACGTGCTGTAACTCCGTATGGTACGGGTATCGTAAAAATCCATTTCTAGATCACAGCACCGTAACAGGTTTGGTTTCAGGCAGGACTATATTGAATCTGGTTCTTAATGCAAGCTTTTTAATTGTGGAGATAAAACCTTCTTTTTCTCTTCCCACAAGGCTGTGTTCCAAAACTTCTTCAATATTTGTCACAGGGATTATTTTGATTATATCCTTATATTCATCCTCAATAAGGACGTCGCCAAGATTCGACCTTGGAATTATGACCGTCTTTATGCCAGCAAGCGCCGCAGCTTCTATCTTATAAGTTACGCCGCCCACAGGCAGCACATCGCCCCGTACTGATAATGATCCTGTCATCGCCACGCTCTGGTCAACAGGTATTCCCTGTATGGCAGAAAGCACGGCTGTTGCAATTGAAATACTTGCCGAATCGCCTTCCACCCCTTCATACGTCCCTACGAACTGGATATGGACGTCCATGCTGGATATGTCTTTCCCCGTCGTCTTTTTTATAAGCGCTGAAACATTCTGCACAGCTTCTTTTGCTATGTTTTTAAGCATACCAGTTGCTATGATATGCCCTTCTTCCTTGGACTGCGTCGGCGTGACCTCAGCCATGATCGGAAGCACGATGCCTGAATCCTCGCCCATTACTGCAAGACCGTTGACCCTGCCTATCTGGGCGCCATCTTTCACAAAGAGCTTGTAATCTTTCCTTCTCTCAAGGTACTGGTGCGCAAGCTGCTGTTCGACAGAGCGGGCAATGCTCTTTGCTTTCAATACATGTTTTGCGGTTGTAAGCTCTGCTTTCTCACCATGCGCAATATCCCCTGCCACGCGCACAAGCCCGCCAAGGTCTCGCAGTTTTAGCGTAAGGTGGCCTTTCCTCCCAGCTCTGCGTCTTGCCTCGCGTATTATCTCTTCCACCGCACTTCTGTCAAAGTGAGGTATCTTCCCGTCCCTTACGACTTCCTGGGCAACAAAGCGCACGATCTTCTGCCTGTTCTCTGGCGTATCTTCTATCGTGTCGCTCATGTAAACCTCATAACCGTAACCTTTTATTCTTGAGCGAAGCGCAGGATGCATGCCTTTTAAGGCATCAAGGTTCCCCGCAGCTATCATAATAAAATCACATGGCACAGGGTCTGTCTTCACCATAGCGCCGCTTGATCGCTCGGACTGACCTGTGATCGCGAACTCCTTCTCCTGCAGAGCAGTAAGCAGGTTTTGCTGAGATTCGATACGCAGCGTATTTATTTCGTCGATGAAAAGCACGCCTTTATGCGCCTTATGGATGGCGCCGCTTTCGACCCTGTCATGAGCCGGAGTTTCAAGCCCGCCTGACTGGAAAGGATCATGGCGCACATCACCAAGAAGGGCTCCTGCATGCGCTCCGGTGGCGTCTATATAAGGCGCTATCTCTTTTCCCACATTAGAAACAAGGAGCTTGGGAATAAATATTGTCTCCTTGGGCATGAACTGGCGCATCATTATCGCAATCAATACCGCTGCTATTATCCCCCAGAGAAGCTGCCCCATAATATATGAATATGCTACAATTCCGAACACAAGAAGCATCACGAACATGTTCCTTGCCTGAGTCCTCTTCTGGGCTTCCATTTTGTGCGCGTCATTTATCTCCTTGCCTTTTCCGGCAGGAACTATGCGTATCTTGGGATTATTTGTGTCATCAGGATTATGGTAAATAAGAACATCCTGCAGTTCTTCCTTTGGGAGCAGTTCAGCCATTGCTTTTGCAAGCATGGATTTGCCGGTGCCCGGTATCCCGAGCATCATCACATGCCTTCGCTGGTTCGCCGCCTTCTTGACGACCTCTACTGCGTGCTCCTGGCCTATGACCTGTTCTATTAATTTCTTGGGTACTTCTATATCTTTTGTTGAAGTTATCTCCAACCCGCCAAGAATATCCTGGTTATTTTCACCGTTTTGAGTATTTTCCATATTTTCTCAACTTATTAAAAGACTAATAAAAATGCCTTCTTATATTCTTTTCGCCATAAAGTCTATACTATTTGACCTTTATTAACAGGGATATTTATATAACCTGTGGAGGAACTGATGAAAACTTCAATACAAATAGGAAAAATAATGGGCATCCCGATAAAGCTGCACATTACATTTCTTCTGATCTTACCGGTTTTTGCATGGATGTTCGCCCGCACCGAGCCGCAATTTGGCGGTTTCCAGGATGTGGAACCAGAACTGCTTCGATACTCAATGGGAATGGCAGCATCTGTCCTTCTTTTCACATGCGTGCTTTTGCATGAACTTGGCCATTCTTACGTCGCCAAGAAGCATGGAAGCGATATCAACAGCATCACTCTTTTCCTGTTTGGAGGTGTATCCTCCATGGAAGATATCCCAAGGGACCCAAAGACCGAATTGAAGATGGCAGTCGCAGGTCCAGCTGTCAGTCTTCTGATCGGTTCTATACTTATTATGATCCATGAAATCT
The DNA here is from genome assembly GCA_041479675.1 of Candidatus Methanoperedens sp. GTDB lineage: Archaea > Halobacteriota > Methanosarcinia > Methanosarcinales > Methanoperedenaceae > Methanoperedens. The sequence goes on along the minus strand of JBGOYM010000005.1, from coordinate 8,201 downwards.
CCAGGCAGGAATTGTTGTTTCAAGACAGCCCCTATATGCGGCTTGTCTGGCTGATAGGGTACATCAATATAGTGCTGTGCATCTTCAACCTGATACCCGCATTTCCCATGGACGGCGGCAGGGTGCTCAGGGCATGGCTTGCAGGCAGGATGTCGTACATCAAAGCCACGCAGGTTGCAGCAGGCATCGGCAAGATGTTCGCCATATTCATGGGTATTTTCGGGCTGTTTTCCAGCATCATCTGGCTTACACTCATCGCATTCTTTATATACATCGGCGCCTCAGAAGAAGAGAAATCTACTGAGGTCAGCGTCATACTTGAAGGCGTGAAGGTAAAGGCTATAATGTCAAAAGAGGTTCAAACTGTAAGTCCCGAAACCACTGTTGAAGAACTCGTGGATATTATGTTCAAATACAAACATATGGGCTATCCTGTCATGGATGGCTCTAAGGTAAAAGGCATAGTGACCTTTACGGATGTGCAGAAAGTCATTAAGGAAGATAGAAAAAACGTTAAAGTTTCGCAGATAATGACTAAAGAGCTAATAACTGCCAGAGAAGATGATGATGCAATAACAGTCTTAAAACTCCTTACCAGGAACAGCATCGGGCGGATATTAGTCAAAAATGATGGAAAAATGATCGGCATTGTATCGCGAACGGATGTTTTGCGGGCTGTGCAATTACTGGAATAATATGAATGATGGAACGTACGAATTAAGCTGTAATCTCAATTTCAGGAATCCGACTGCGCCTCTTAAATCCAAGATAATCCTGGTTGGGACCGCCCATGTTTCGGATAAGAGCGTGGCAGAAGTAAATGAAGTTATCAAAAGAGAGAAACCAGACATAGTGGCTGTTGAACTTGACAAAGCAAGATACAGGGCATTAAAAGGGGAAGATGATGTCAAAGAGATCAACATAAAGGAGATATTAAGCGGTGGGAAACTGAACCAATTTCTACTGCACTGGCTTCTTGCATACATCCAGAAAAAAATTGGCGCTGATACAGGGGTCAAACCTGGAGCAGAGATGCTGTCAGCTATCGAACTTGCCGAAAGCTCAGGTGCGCGCGTGGCGCTTATTGACAGGGATATACAGGTTACCCTCGGACGTTTCTGGAATATGATGTCTTTTTTTGAGAAACTGAAGCTTTTTGGCTCTCTTGCGGGCGCATCAGTGGGTTTTGGCACAAAGGATATTGATATCGATACTGTGACTGATGAGGACGTGGTCACTCAGTTGGTCTCGGAGTTAAGGAAGATGGCTCCAAGCGCAGCTTCCGTCCTGCTGGATGAGAGGAACGCCATCATGGCTAAAAACCTTCTTGATATCTCAAAAGAAGGGACTGTTGTGGCTGTTATTGGGGCAGGACACCGCGAGGGCATCCAGAAATATCTTGATAAACCCGCTTCAATACCCCCAGTCGAAGAACTGATGGTGCTCCCAAAGAAACGTTTCAGCCTGGTTAAGGCGATATTATTTGCCTTATTCGCGATGGTTATCGGGATGCTGGCACTCCTTGTGTTTTTTGGAGGCGTTCCACTTTCGAAGTTATTGACCATGCTTTTATACCTTTTCATTGCCCAGGGAATACTTGCTGCGCTCGGGGTTCTGGCGGTCAGAGGTCATCCGGCATCAGCTTTAACCGCTTTTGGTCTTGCCTGGTTCGGATTCCTGCATCCTTTATTGACGGTAGGAACTTTTGCTGGCATAGTTGAAATGCATTTTCGCCCTCCCACGACAGAGGATTTCAAAACGATATTGAAAGATGAATATCTGTTCAACTGGAATGAAATACCTGGAAAGGATAACCGCAGAGTGATAGAATTCTTGAAGAAGAACCATAATGCAGAATGGCTTGATAATGCGAATATTGAGAAATTAGATGATGGTAAGGCTGTTTGCATCTGTGCGGACAGGGAAAAGATATTTTTACACATGGATGAAAAAAAGGGAGCAGTTATCCTCTCGATCGATAAAAAAAATACGTTTGAGTTCGGAGTTGAAAAGGAAAATGGCAAATTGAATGTGTATAAACCTCAGACAATATCAGATATGATGGACAACAAGCTCTTTCGCATTATTCTCGTGGCAGCCCTCGCAAATGTCGGGAGTATGATCGGCACTTTCGTGGTAATCCCATTCTTACTTGTCCCTTACCTGCATATCGCTAATCCACTGGATACCCTTATAATGGCGCTAAATACCGGGATGGGTGAATTAGGGAAGCTTTTATAAGATATTTTATTAAGTGTCGGAATTAAATCTATTTCTCGATCACTGTCCCTTTATGCTTACCACCTGCAGCATCCACTATGTTCTTCGGGTCTTCCCCATTCAGCACTATCGTTTTTATGTTACTGCGTTCTATTATCTTCGCTGCAAGCAGATCCACAGGAGAGTTTGCTCCCGCTACCATCTCGGTCTTCATCACTATCTCGATAAGCTGCTGTGGCGTCATTGAGTCGAATTTCTTTGCATCCCGGTTCTTTTTCGGGTCGCTCGTGTAAACGCCGTCGATTGCAGTGGCATTGATAAGGAGGTCTGCACCTGTGTATTCTGCAAGCACTGCTGAAACAGCATCAGTAGTCTGTCCAGGCGTCACCCCACCCATGACCACTATTTTACCTGAGAGGCTCGCGTTCTTTGCCTCCTTATAGTTTATAGGAGGCTCATAGTATGCATCATCCCCGAGCGCGGCAATAAGAAGCCTGGAATTGAGACGTGTTAGCTCGATTCCTATAAGATCACAAGTCGCTTCGTCCGCGCCCAATTCCCTTGCCACTCCGATATAATCGCGCGCAACCTGTCCCCCGCCTGTTACGATGAATACGGTGTTCTTTTTTGAGATGTCTTTTATTGCAGCAGCATAATTCCTGAACTTTTCAGGGCTCAACGCGCGTGCAAGCACGGAGCCGCCTACCGAAACTACGATCTTCATATTGCTCAGTTATGCGTTATGATAATATTATCTTTCTGATATCAAACCTGCCTGTATTTTCAGAATCAATTCGGTTACAGGAAGGCAATACCGACAACATGGAGCAGTATCACAAGTAGAGCCCCTGGTATTCCCCCAAGAGCGCATACCAGAAGCGCCATGGGTGAATAAGGAATGTTAAGATCAAAAACAATATTTCCCACAGCAAGAATGATAAGACCCAGGATAGTGTTCACGATTAGAAGCTTCGCGGTCTTCAGAACGAAATATACAGCGATCACAGCAAGTACTGCCAGTAACAGTATTATAAGTTCAATCATATGCTATACGGGATTCTCCTTTTTATTAAACATTTCGGTAATTTATTGCACAGAACGATTATCATTTATAAGAGACATCATAATTAGTTATAAAAATGTGATAAATATGCAAAAAGAGACCATAGTTCCTGAGTCAAGAGACAATGCTTTTAGAGACCTCATTATAAAAACGCCTGGCGGCAAGAATATCCCTACATGCATGCAGTGCGGCGTCTGCGCAGGCTCATGCCCTGTCAGCCATGAAATGGATTACACGCCACGGCAACTTGTCCGCATGATCCAGCTAGGTCTCAAAAAAGAAGTGCTCAACAGCAACACGATATGGATCTGCACGACCTGTTTTTCATGCTCTGTGCGCTGCCCCAGGGGAATTTATCCAACTGAACTCATGGAGACGTTGAAGCCTATCGCAATGAAAGAAGGAATCAGGAATAAGAACGCAAAGTTCGATACCGTTTTTGCGGATGTTATTAAGAAAAATGGCAGGGCGTCTGAATTCCTTCTCATCTCAAAATATAGCATTTCCGAGCCTGGAATGATAAAGCAGGCCCCGTTCGGTATTTCCCTTATAACTAAAGGAAAACTCCCGCTATCTATTGATAAAATGGATGATACGCGCGAACTGGAAGCAATATTCAAACTGGAAAAAGAAAATGACAGCCTGGAGACAGAAAAATGAAATATTCTTATTATCCCGGATGCGCGCAGCATGGCACAGCAGTGGATTACCGCATGTCTGTGGAAGCAATATTCAAACGCTTTGGCATCGAGCTTGAGGAAATAAAGAACTGGAACTGCTGCGGAGCTCTGCACGTGGATGACAGGTCTACAAGAGTAGCGCTATCAGCAAGAACGCTGGCAGCTACAAAAGGTCTTGATATCGCTACACCCTGCAATCTGTGCTACTCAAACCTGATGCGCGCAAACACCGCGCTTGAAGACAGCGATCTTAAAAACAGGGTCAACGGAGCGCTTGCAACAAAATACGAAGGCAACGCGAAGCCCAAACATCTTCTTGAGGTCGTTGTAAAAGACCTTGGGTTTATGAAACTTTCCGAGCATGTGAAAAAACCTTTAAAGATAAAAGCGGTGCCATACTACGGCTGCCTGCTCACAAGACCTGAGAACAAATTCGACAGCCCGGAAAACCCAAAATCCCTGGATAACCTTATCGCTGCACTGGGGGCGGAGCCGGTAAAATACTTTTATAAAACAAAATGCTGTGGTGGGCCTATACTGATAACGAATGAAGACCTTGCTCTTGAACTTGCGAAAGACCTTCTTATGATGGCAGCAGATTCCGGCGCTGATTGCATGGTAGTGACGTGCCCAATGTGCCACCTGCAGCTTGATGGAAAACAGAAAGCTGTCGAGGCAAAATTTAATATAAAAATAGATATGCCTATCATTTATTTCACGCAGCTTATTGGCATTGCCATGGGTATTCCTCCAAAAGAGCTTGGGCTGGATAAGCATCTTGTTTCGACTGATAAATTCATCGAAAAGGTTGGGAGGTAACATGGCTGAGATCGAAAAACCTCCTGTGACCGAAAAACCTCAAAAAGAATCACCCACCAAAACAGAGCCAGCGCCTAAAAAGATTGGCGTGTACCTGTGCAGATGCGGAGGTAACATTAGCGATGTGGTGGACTTGCAGTCTGTCGCTGAGAGTCTAAAAGGCGAAAACGTCACCGTGAATATCCAGGACTACCTTTGCAGCAGTGCAGGACAGGGAAAAATAAAAAGCGATATCGAGAAGGGAAAAATAGACCGCGTTGTAATTGGTTCATGTTCGCCAAAGCTGCATCTTGAGACTTTCAGGAGCATGGTCAAGGGCGCTGGAGTCAACCCGAATCTGCTTGAGATTACAAACATCAGAGAGCAGGCTAGCTGGGTGCATGATAAAGAGGGAAAGGACAGCGTTAATTCAAAGGTCATGGGGCTGATAAAAGGCGCTGTCGCCCGCATGGCTTCCATCGAGCCGCTTGTGCCGCTTGAGAAGAAACTTGTTGACAGGACGCTTGTAGTAGGTGGTGGGATTGCGGGGATCACTACAGCCCTTGAACTTGCTGATGACCATGAAGTGATTCTTATCGAAAAGCAGCCATACCTTGGCGGGCATATGATAGGGCTTTCCAAGACCTTCCCAACTCTTGATTGCTCACAATGCATACTAACGCCGAAGATGGTAGCTGTGCATAATCATCCTGGCATAACGACGCATACGCAGACCGAAGTGACGGAAGTGAAGGGGAGCCCGGGTGATTACTCGATTACCCTCAAACACAGCCCGCGCTATGTGGATATCAAAAAGTGCATTTCATGCGGAGCATGCACAAGGAAATGCCCTACAGGCGCCATATTCCTGCCATTTGCCCAGGCAGTCCCGCAGGCGTATATGATAGACATGTCAAAATGCGACCGGTGCGGCGCATGCGTTAAAATATGCCCCCGCGATGCAGTGAACCTTGATGCAAAGGAAGAGATCAGCACGATCTCTGTGGGTGCTGTTGCGATAGCTACTGGTTTTGAACCTATCGACCCATCATTTATCGAGGAATACAATTATCCCGCACCAAACCTGCTCACTGCTGTTGAATTTGAGGATATGCTCTCAGCTAAGAGCAAAACAGGAATGAGGCTGCAAAAGGCGGACGGGTCGTTCCCTGACCGAGTGGCTTTTGTGCTGTGCGCCGGAAGCCGCGATTTCACAGGAAAAGGGAGAAAGCACTGCTCAAAAGTCTGCTGTATTTACTCGCAAAAGCAGGCTCAGCTTGTGAAAAAAATGAAAGCTGAAGCCGAAGCCTGGATATTTTATATCGACATGCGCTCTGCGGGGAGGCGCTTTGAGGAATTCTACCACCATACGCAGGAGAAAGGCGTAAATTATGTTCGCGGAAAAGTGGCAGAGATAATCCCGAAGCAGGACGGAACGCTCATGGTGCAGTATGAGGACACCAACCTTGGCAGGAAAGGGCGCGAAATATTTGACATGGTAGTGCTTTGCCCTGCGCTTATTCCCTCTGCTGGCACAAAAGAACTTGCAGACAGGCTCGGAGTACCCCTGGGAGATGACGGGTTCATCGAGGAAAAACACGTCAAGCTCGACCCTGTGAACACCCTGAACCAGGCAGTGTTCGCTGCGGGCTGCGTGCTGGGTCCCAAGGATATACATGATTCCGTCACAGAGGGTGTGAGCGCGGCTCACAAGGTCTCGCAATTCCTCGGGAAAGGAATGATACTCATCCCGCCCGAAAAGCCCATGATACTTGAATGCAACGGGTGCGGCGACTGCGTGAAAGCCTGTCCTTATAATGCCCTGACACTTTCTGGCGGGAAAGCTGTGCTCTCTCCGCTGGCGTGCACAGGTTGCGGTATCTGCGTTCCAGCATGCCCGATAAAAGGAATCGAGATCAGGAACTTCACGCGCAACCAGTTAAAGGCGCAGCTTAAAGCCATGCTGGAAGATGCGCCAGGAGTGGTGGTATTTATTGACCCGTATGCCTATGCCGCTGCTGATATTGCAGGGGTGAACAGGAAGCAGTATTCTTCACGTGTCAGGTTCATAAGCCTGCCCTCGATCCATGTTCTTGATGCAGATGTTGTGAATGCGGCTTTTGAATATGGCGCTACAGGTGTAATGCTTATAGAGGGTACTACTGATGAAAAGCTCACTTCGCGCTCTGATGATTTGTATAAGAAGCTTAAAAAAGATACTCGAAAGCACAAGAAGCCGCTGCGGTATTCACACATCGAGACCGCGCAATATGAAAAGCTGACGGATCTTCTGAACGTCTTTGCTTCGCAGGCGGGTGCAAAGGCAGATAAAAGGAGCAGGAAGGAGAAAGGGGAAGAGATTGCGGAAGAATAAGTTAGATTTTTTTTATTATTTTCTGGTATGAAACTCTGATGAGCCCTGGGCATGAGCGAGGCACGGCATGGGGCTGGCTTGAGATAAATATTGGTGATCCCAGGATGCGAAATGGATTGAAGGCGCCGCCGTTTGAGTATCAATATACAGAGGAGGAGCAGGCGCTGCATAATAAAGTGCTGAAGATCGCCCAGGAGGTCACAGGCAGGCATGGAGATTATGACGGCAGGATCAGCCTGATGGTGCAGGGATGGAGAAAGAGGTAGAAGCATGAAGACCGGATTGAAAAAGAAGAAGAGAGCACGGAAGGATCTATGGTTCGATAAATAAAGAATATTTATCTTAAAATACCAAGCTGAAACGTTAATGCATCGATTATATCTTCCTGCAAGAATGGATTCTCTATTCGACCTATATTTTTGATGAGACGGCGTTTATCAAGCGTTCTGATCTGATAGCAAAGAATTATCGATTCATGAGGCAAGCCACCAATTCCAGTGGACACTAATACCTCATTTGGATATATTTTTCTATCTGGCTTTCTGGTTGTTATCGGGAGGACATTTACCACTGTTTTCAAAATCTCTTGATATCTCCTGCATATCATCAAGGAATTTATTATCTTTAGATGCATATTTTAATTCATTAATTCTTTGTTTAAAATTTTTCTGTCTCTCTTTAATAATAAGAATCACCTCCACAGTCTCATTTTCAGGGATATTTTTAGGCACTCTTATCTTTAATTCATGATCCCTTGGTATTCTAACGATTTGCCTGAGAGCTTCCATAATATAGTTCTCCTCTGGTTATTATTTCTCATGGATATTGTGGTAATATTCGAATTTTGCTATAGTTATATTATTGCCTATCATATTAAACCTCACCCACATCGTCCTCGCCAGTCTCACAAGCTTAATGTTAAAAAGGTAAAAAGCAGCACGATAAGGCTCAATGATGCCGATATTAAGGCTGATGCCATCTATATTTCTTACTGAGGTAGAACCATGCAGGAAAATGTCAGACCAGTAATGGCGCCGAGAAGCAGACCTTCATTGCAGCATGTATT
>JBGOYM010000004.1:0-22227 GCA_041479675.1 Candidatus Methanoperedens sp. | reverse complement strand
TCTTCCCGTATTAAATGGTCTTTTATTAAAATATACAAATAGATTACTAAAAAAATTTTTCATACCCCCTTCAGTTTTTAAAGATCGTGTTTGAGTAACAAAATCGTTAATTAATGAGAAAAGTTGTTCCATAACATTATTCCAAAAATCAAATGTTTCTCATGCCTTTAAAAGGCAATAGGTTCGACCCCGCCCGGCGCCGGCGCTCCCCGGGATAACCTGAAGATCAGCTTACAACCTTGACTTCCAATCTGTCTTTATCCACAGGGAAAAGTTGAACTATGGATTTATAATGAATACCAAGATATTCCGCGATCTCCGGAGGATCCTTATCACCAGGGAATTCCCGGATTTTGTAACAGAAATCTTTCGCTCCAGTCCGAAAATATTCCTCTCCTTAACTATAGTCTCGATCTCTTTCATTGTCTCCTGATCCAGATATTCCGAGCCGCATCGGGTGCAGACTTCCGCGTCCTTCAATCCAAAATCGATACCAAAAAACTCCACTTCGACTTTTGACCTTTTTAATTCGCCTCCGCATGAACATTTATACGGGATTTCATTATTCATGTTTTTGTATGTAAAAAATCACCCCATCCTCTCTATCCTCATCCTGAACTCTTTCCTGTGCCTCTTCTCTTCATCGAGAATATGCTTCAGCACTCCAACCACTTCAGCATCGTCGATAAGCCCTATCTGCCTTTTATACATCTCGATAGCCTCTGTCTCATGGACAACCTGATTCTCAAGCTGGCTTCTCAGGTCATCCCCCCCGAAATCAAGCTCCTTATGCTCCATGCTTGGTTTTCCACCCCGCTTCACGATGAGGTCAGCAAGCCAGTTCATATGCCTCATCTCATCCACAGCTATTGCTTCTGTAACCCTGCTGGGGTCGCACTGCGGCATTATGAAGGCATTGCGTACATATAGCATCGTAGCTTCGATCTCATGGACAAAGGCTTCATTCAGCAGACGGATCGTTTCTTTGGTATCCAAATATTATTCCTCCATATTAGCCATCATTTCTTGGGTTCTGTTTTGCCTTTTGCAGTGAGCATATAAATTATCACCGCTCCGATTACGATTATTATACCAAGCACCAGGAATACATTGAAAGGCGCTTCCTTTACTTCTACCGTCTTCTTCTGGCCCAGTACCTCGATAGTATAATTACCCGGAAACTGAGAGACTTCTTTCCTGAAAGTTACTTCCTTAACTTCCCCTGCAGCAAGATATACTGGCATTGAGTAAATCTCAGTGTTGTTGACTATGAGCCCTACTGGAAGTGTCGCTGCCTTTGTTCCAATATTTGTGATATTTGTCTTTATTTCAGCCTTTTGGTTCGAGAACACAACATCATTGACCTTGATATCAAGAGCCTTGAACTCTGCAAAAGGAACCCTGACCTCTAAGTCCCTTGCTGCGGTAGCAAACCCGCTCTTTGAAGCGTATATGGTATGCATCCCGCTCTCTTCAAGCATATAGGTCAGTTCGCCATTCTCATCAGTTACACCAATAGCCTTATTATCGAAACTCACTGCCGCCCCGGCAACCGGCTGGTCTTTATTCAATACCCTTATCGTTATGTTCCCAAGCTGGTTTCCTTTTGCAGGCGCATCAATGCTCAGCCGGTTCTCAACATAACCCTGGACAACCAGTTCTTTGCTCGTCTTCTGGTACCCGAGTTTGGTCGCAGTAATGTTATAAGTGCCGCTTTTCATTGTTTTCTTGAGGGTTAAGTTAAGCAACCCATCAATGTCTGTCTGCCCCATGTCTGAATTGATGGATATGAACGCAGACTCGACTGGTTTTCCTCCTGCTGTGACCTTCACTTTGATAGCCTCACCAGCAGTAGCTTTGAAAGGAGCATCGATCAAAAGCTGACTTGATATCATATCAGGCGTTACATAAACAAAGGGATAAAATCTCACATCGTCAGAATTAGCCACCCTGAATCTTATGTTTCCCATGATCTCTACCGTGTTCCCGGAAGACACATCAATAGAATTCGCATTAGCCATTTCAATACTACCGGCATTGACAGTATCCACTTCCATTGCCCCGAACCTGTCGCCCGGTTTTACAGAGGTAAATGATTCGGATATCTGGAATACACCCCTTGCAAAGGCTGCATTCACTTCCCTGCCCCGAAAGACTGCATCAAAGTGAACAGCGATAACTGGTATTTCATCCATGCTGCCCAGCTTTTTTATGTACAGATAATTATCGCTCCCTGTTATGACGTCAGAATCTACCTCATCTCCGTCTTTTAACAATGAGATCAATACCTGTCCCTCTCCTGCGCCGATATCCACGTCCTTTATCTTGAGCACATACCCGTCTTTTAATGTCAGTGTGCTTCCTTCTGAAAGAGTGCGTTTAGTATCATCATCAAGGAGCACTTTATGCATTTGAAGCCTGCCAAGAGTGCTTTTTGTTTCTTTATTGGATATCACGCTGTTGGCCGTAAAGCCTGCGAAATACTTGTCAGCCATGAATCCAATGATCTGGTACGTGCCAAATTTCGGGTAATCAAAGCTCACCTCTTCAGCTGTTGTTGAATATCTTAACTTTCCCCCCGGAATAGTTCTACCGTTGATACTTTCAATTTTCAATCTCTCTTTTCCAACATCATTATCCATGTCATAGTAAAAGCCAAGGTTTGTCCCCCCGATATTAAGACCAAAGTTCATGGGGTCCCATTCGGTGGCAGTGGGGTAAATAGTACCTCTCATCTCGAAAGCGCCAGTCCTTTCTACGGACAGGGCGAAACGCAATGTGCTGCTATCTGCAACTATGATCTTCAGGTTGCCCACAAGGTCAACAGTATTGCCAGGGGATAGGGATAATGAGTTCCTGTTGCTCATATCTATTCCACTTGAACTGACACTGCTGATCTCAAGTTCGCCATATCTATCCCCGCTTTTTACCTGTGTAAAGGATTCAGATATCTGGAAGACGCCCCGGATAAATGCTGCATTCACTTCCCTGCCCCTGAAGACTGAATCAAAATGGACTGCCAACACAGGGACATCGCTAACTCCGCCCAATTTTGTACTATATATATAGTTATCATTCCCTGAGATTACATCGCTGTCAACTTCATCCCCGTCCTTCAACAGGGTCACCCATACCTGTCCCGGTCCTGCGCTGATATCAACTTCAGTCATTTTCAGCACATAACCGTCTTTCAGAGTCAGTGTACCCCCTTCATTGATGATGCGCTTTTCTTCGTCGTCAAGTAATACTTTGTGAAGCTGACTTTTGCCAAGCGTGCTTATTGCATCATTATCAGATATAACGCTGTTCTGTGTATATCCGGCAAAATATTTGTCAGCCATAAACCCGATGACCTGGTATTTACCAAATCTAGAATATTCGAATTCTACCTCGATAGGCATGGTCAAGTATGTAAGCTTTCCCTCCTCTATTGTCCTTTTGATGTCAGAAATTGTAAGCTTTTCAGTGCCCAGGTTCTCGTCCAGGTTATAATAAAACCCGGCAAAGCTGTGTGAGTTCCAGGTATATGTGGTTGGCATTCCTTCTTTCCATACCCTGTTGCCAGACGCCGCATCTACCGGCCCGATGAGCATTAATAAAAATATCGTTATTCCGATCACTAAATTTAAAGCTTTTCTTCTGAAAAGTCTCTCAGTTATCATTTGTACCACCCGTAGTTATATAATGTTAATATGCCCTTTTGGCATCAACAATGTGATTCCTGTAAAGTATAAAAACTCTGCTATGGTTCTGTTCTCAATCTACGTTCTCTACAGCTTCAGCGCACCTGAACCCTGCAACAATAGACCCGTTCATGCTCCTTTCAGGATAGTTCGCCTCTGAGAACATGCCAGCCAGGTAAAGCCCTTTAATATTTGTCTTATATGGAAGCACTTTTTTCCCGTATCCGACCTCATACACAGGTGCAGTGTCAATATCTCTGCGCAACCGCCACCAGTTCACTTTTTCCCTGATACCGGGGAAGAGCTTTTCAAGCCCCTCTATATAAAGCTCGACAACCTCATCATTACTCTTTTTCCACAGGACGCTCTCAGGGTTCTGGAAGTAAGATGTCACATACATCAAATGCTCTCCATAATCTTGTTCAGGAATGAAGTTGGTATGCTCTATCACGGCGCCGAAAGGGACATTGTCTTTGATGTTCAGCCAGTAGATATCATCCATGACCTTTTCCTTGAGTCCAAACAGGGCACATGCAGTGCCTTGATAACTTATATCAGTGCCAATTCCTGAATGTTTTGTATCCATTATTTTTTCAAGGACATTCGGAGCGACAGTTGAGATCACCCGATCACATTCAATGCGCTTTCCATCCACAACAACGCCTTTGACAACTCCGTTATAGATATCTATCCTGAAGACACTCCCCTTTAATATTTTACACCCTTTGTCTTTGAGCTTATCAGCCATAGCTGCAACGAGCGCATGAAATCCTCCGCGCATGTAACCAAGCCTCTCACCTTTTGCGCCCCTGTTCGAGCGGATCTGCACTCGCCCCAGTAACCACGCAGCAGAGACTTTATCTTTATTGTCCCCGAACTTGCTTGCAAGCAGGGGAAGGAAAAAATTGTTATATACAGATTCACCAGCCGTATCCAGTATCCACTGTTTTGCAGTGATATCGTCAAAAGGAGTTCTGTTCTTTATGGTCTTCGCTTTCATTACAAGCCATGTCAGCCTGACCACATCCACAAGCGGGAGAGCGCGCAGTATCTCAAGTGGTGTGTTCATGGGGTATATCTTGCCGTTGAAAAAGTATCCTGTTGTCCCTCGTAACCATTCAAGCCTGCTGCCAAGCCCAAGTTCTTCTATGAGTGAAATGAGTTCCTTATCGCTTGCAAAGATATGATGGTAATATTTCTCGATATGATAAATTCCATTCTTTGAACCTGGAATTTCAATGCTGTAACTTGATGCCATGCCGCCAAGTTCATTATCTATCTCGATGATGGTTATTTCATCCCTGTCCACAAGCCTGTAAGCTGCAGCAAGTCCAGCAAGTCCTCCTCCGATGATGATCGTTTTCATGACATGCGGATATGGTCTTGTGGATATATAAAAGGTAATGAATATGAGTAAGCAATTCTGAAAATTTGAAAACTATGCTATGATATGGTTTCTTTTCGGCATAAGAACGACCAGCATCACTGCAGCAACAAGCGCGGTTGCGCTCCCGAACAAAAACGGCGCGCTCGCACCCGCTAAATCCCACAGCAGACCCGCGATAATGCTTGCAGCAAGAGCCATGAGCCCTGTCGCAGTATAATAAAGACCTATCGCAGTCCCTCTTTTATCCGCAGGGACAAGGTCAACAGCATATGCTTTGCTCACGCCGTCAGTCATGGCAATATAGAAACCGTATATTGCAAAGAGTATCCACACAAGGTATCCTGCATTCGTGATCGCAAAACCCAGATAGACGATGGAGAATATCAGGAAGCCGCCTATCATCACGTTCCTGCGCCCGATCCTGTCCGATAGCATTCCGGCAGGCATTGAAAAGAGTGAATAAGTGATGTTATAGACCACATAGGTCAATATTACAACTGCAACGATCCCGATGGAGCCGAACGTGGATGTGATGATCGAGGGAACGCCACCGAAGTTCTCAAAGATGTCTTTTGTCCGAAGTATCAGGAAGACGTCGCTTGAATTTCCAATCGCAAAAACCACAGATATCATCAGAAATATCTTGAAGTCACGGCTGAAATCAGATAATCTGAACTTCAGTCCGTCCTTTCTCTCACCCACTTTCTCGGTGACAAAGAACAACAGGAGCAGCACGCTGATAAGGGCTGGTATGAATGCTATCAGAAATATTATCCTGTAGCTCGCATCAAGATGCCAGTGGTTCCTATCAAGATAATACAGCAGCAGAAGGGCGATAATCGGACCTATGACCGCTCCGACGCTGTCAAGTGAGCGATGGAAACCAAAGGCTTTGCCCCGGTACTGCGCTTCTGTGGAATCCGCGATCAGGGCATCCCTCGCCGAGGAGCGAAGCCCTTTCCCGAACCTGTCAAGAAAGCGCGCAGCAAGAACAAAGTGCCAGGTCGCCGCGAACGCAAGCAGGGGCTTTGCGATAGTTGAAAGACTGTATCCATAGATCACGAATGGTTTTCTTTTCCCGGACTTATCTGAGAGCCATCCTGATACCACTTTCAGGAGGCTGGCTGTGCTTTCTGCAATGCCCTCGATAAGACCGACTACTGACATCGGAGCGTGCAGTATTTCTTTGAGGAAGAGCGGGATTATGGGGTACAGCATCTCGCTGCTAATATCGGTGAAGAAACTGACAAGACCGAGGATAAATACATTTTTCCTGACGCCTTTGATGATGTCTTTGTCCATGGGACTGCCATCACTATTTTATCTCTTCATGGTATTCCTGAAGCGATCTCACATCGATGCGATTTTCCCGTGCAGCTTTTATTCCCTTCGCAGCAGCCCTTCCAGCATCCGTGGTCGTGAAATATGGTATCTTGTATTTGATGGCAGATTTGCGAATGTAGCTGTCGTCATAGAAACTCTGTTTCCCCGCCGGGGTGTTCAGCACGAACTGGATCTGCCTGTTCTTCATGAGATCCACGATATTGGGGTGTCCCTCATGCAATTTCTTGACACTTTCGCAAATTATCCCTTTCTCACCTAAAAATTCAGCAGTGCCATCTGTGGCAAGTATCTTAAAGCCCATATCAGCCAGTTCTTTAGCTACTGGCAGCGCGCGATCCCTGTCGCCTGATGCAACAGTAATAAGCGCAGTCCCCTCAAGCGGCGGTGCAAATCCCGCGGCGACCTGTGATTTATAGAACGCCATGGCAAAGGAATCTGCCAGTCCCAGCACTTCACCTGTTGAACGCATCTCAGGTCCAAGCACTGGGTCGACCTCAGGTAACATGTTGAACGGGAAAACTGCTTCCTTTACACCAAAATGGGAATATTTGCGCAGGTGTGTATCCATTTCCTTAAGATTTGCCCCAAGCAATATCTCTGTGGCGATACGCGCCATTGATACTCCGGTAACCTTTGAAACAAGAGGTACTGTACGCGATGCACGTGGATTTGCCTCAAGGATATATACTTTTCCTTTCTGGATCGCATACTGGATATTAATAAGCCCGATGACTTTGAGTTCCATCGCTATTCTTCTCGTGTATTCTTCAAGGGTCTTTAGTTGATCCTCTTTTATCCCTATCGGTGGCAGCACGCAAGCGCTGTCTCCAGAATGGATTCCCGCAAGTTCGATATGTTCCATGATCGAAGGGATGAACACCTCTTTGCCATCTGAAATAGCATCCACTTCACATTCGAGCGCGTCTTCGAGGAACTTATCGATAAGCATCGGCTTCTCCGGAGTGATCTCGATAGCCCCTTCAACATATTTTCTGAGCTTTTCCTCGTCATATACTATCTCCATACCCCGCCCGCCCAGTACATAGGATGGACGAACAACGAGAGGATAGCCTATGCGTGCGGCAACCTTGAGAGCCTGTTCGAGCGATGTGGCTGTACCATGTTCAGGCGCCGGGATATTCAGTTTCCTGATAACATTAGAGAATCGTTCACGGTCTTCCGCAAGGTCAATGCTTTCAACTGAAGTGCCAAGTATTTTTACGCCAGCTTCTTCAAGTTCCTCAGCAATGTTAAGGGGCGTCTGCCCGCCGAACTGAACAATTGCCCCCTCAGGTTTTTCTTTCTCATAGATGCTCAGCACATCCTCTACAGTAACGGGCTCAAAATACAGCTTGTCCGATGTATCGTAATCCGTAGAAACTGTTTCAGGGTTGCAGTTGACCATAATGGATTCATATCCCATTTCACGAAGCTTCAATGCAGCATGGACGCAAGTATAATCAAACTCAATACCCTGACCTATCCTGTTAGGTCCTCCGCCGATTATCATGATCTTCTTCCTGTCAGATACAGGCACTTCATCAGGAGCGTTATATGTGGAATAATAATATGCCACATTCTCAGCCCCGCTGACCGGTACGATATTCCATGCCTGCCGCAGTCCAAGGGAAAGACGATGTTTTCGGATCTGTTTTTCAGGGACTCCCAGTATCTTTCCGAGGTACCTGTCAGAGAAGCCGTCTTTTTTCGTCCTGATAAGAAGAGCATCGGGCAGCACTTTGCCTCTATACTTAAGTATCTCGTTTTCCAGTTCTACAAGTTCTTTCATTTGCTGCACGAACCAGTGTTTTATATGAGTAAGTTCGTAAAGTTCCTCGACAGGCATCCCCTTTCGCAGCGCTTCATACATGATGAACTGGCGTTCTGACGAAGGCTCGATCAATAACTTGCGCAATTCATCAAGTGTGAGCTTATTGAAATTTTTAGCAAAGCCAAGTCCATATCGTCCTGTCTCAAGTGACCGTATGGCTTTCTGGAATGCTTCTTTATATGTTTTTCCTATGCTCATTACCTCGCCCACAGCACGCATCTGTGTCCCGAGCTTATCGATCGAGCCGGGGAACTTTTCAAAAGCCCATCTGGCAAACTTTACGACAACGTAATCCCCAGATGGAGTATATTTATCGAGTGTTCCATCGCGCCAGTAGAGAATATCGGAAAGTAACAAGCCTCCAGCTAGTTTTGCCGAGACAAGCGCGATGGGGAAGCCTGTAGCTTTTGACGCAAGGGCTGATGAGCGTGACGTGCGCGGATTGATCTCTATCGCAACTACCCGGTCAGACACTGGATCGTGAGCGAACTGAATGTTCGTGCCGCCTATCACACCAATAGCTTCCACAATGCGGTAAGAGTACTCTTGCAGTCTTTCCTGGAGTTCTTTTTTTATCGTGAGCATTGGGGCCGTGCAGAAACTGTCGCCTGTGTGAATGCCCATGGCATCGACGTTCTCTATGAAGCATACGGTGATCTTGTTGTTATCCGCATCCCGCACGACTTCAAGTTCGAGTTCCTCCCAGCCAAGCACAGATTCTTCTATTAATATCTGCCCGACAAGACTTGCAGAAATGCCCCGGCTTGCGATCGTCCTGAGTTCATCAACATTGTAAACCAATCCTCCGCCTGTTCCTCCCATAGTGTAGGCAGGTCGAACGACTACCGGATATCCCAGTTCTTGCGCTATCTTTTCAGCGCCTTCCACACTGAGGGTCGCTTCACTGCGTGGCACCTCTATTCCAAGTTTATTCATTGTTTCCTTGAAAGCGATCCTGTCTTCACCCCGCTCGATAGCATCAGCCTGTACCCCCAGTATTTTTACGCCGTATTTTTCAAGAACGCCTTTTTTATAAAGTTCTGATGTCAGGTTCAGTCCGTTCTGACCTCCCAGATTGGGCAGTACGGCATCAGGACGCTCTTTTTCAATGATCTTCTCAAGCATCTCTGCGTTGAGCGGTTCTAAATAAGTCCTGTCCGCCATTCCAGGATCGGTCATGATGGTTGCAGGATTGGAGTTGACAAGCACGATCTCGTAACCCAGCTGTCGAAGCGCCTTGCATGCCTGTGTGCCTGAATAATCGAACTCAGCTGCCTGACCGATCACGATCGGGCCCGAGCCTATGATAAGTACCTTATGTATGTCCTCTCTTTTGGGCAAAATTTCACCTCCTACTGAAAAGATATCTAATATTTAATACCTTTTGATTTTCAACCTAAATGTTATGACGTGTTATTAATTCTATCCATTGAACATCTGGTGGGCAAAGCTGCCTTTTTCAGAAATATGTTTAAATACTTAACTATCTATCATAAGCCAAGAGGTATTACAGTGTTTTTAGTAGGCGAAGCTTTAATCGGAGAGGAGCCAGAACTGGCTCATATTGATCTAATTATTGGAGAAAAAACTGGTCCGGTAGGACAGGCATTTGCGAACGGATTTACGCAGCTTTCTATGGGGCATACTCCGCTCCTTTCGGTCATAAGACCCAACCTGCTAGCAAAGCCAGCCACTCTCATCGTTCCGAAAGTGACGGTCAAGAACATGGCACAGGCAGCCCAGATATTCGGTCCTGCCCAGACAGCGGTGGCAAGGGCAGTTGCTGATTCAGTGCAGGAAGGCATAATCCCTGAAGACCAGATCGAAGACCTTTCTATTATCGTTAGTGTATTCATTCATCCTGAAGCGAAAGATTACAACAAGATCTATCGCTACAATTATGGTGCCACAAAACTTGCCATCGAGAGAGCGATGCAGGGATTCCCGGATGCAAAGACGGTCATGTACGAGAAAGACCGCACCATGCACCCGGTAATGGGATTCAAGGTCGTCAGGTTATGGAACCCGCCGTATTTGCAGGTCGCCATCGACATCCCGGATATCAACGCAGTGAAAGCTATACTGAAGCAGATACCGCAGAGCGACCATCTTATTATCGAGGCAGGCACGCCGCTTATCAAGAGATACGGCGTGGAGGTCGTGCAGTCTATACGTGAAGTGCGCCCGAATGCCTTTGTTGTTGCTGATCTGAAGACCCTGGATACTGGCAACCTTGAAGCCCGCATGGTGGCTGATGCTACCGCGGATGCTATTGTAATATCTGGGCTTGCGCCTGTATCCACTATCGAGAAAGCCATCAAAGAAGCCAAGAAGACTGGAATTTACGCTGTGATCGACATGCTGAATGTCGAAAAGCCGCTTTCAGTCCTGAAATCCTTAACGGTCAAACCCGATGTTGTCGAACTCCACAGGGCAATAGATACCGAAGGCAAGGCAGAACATGCATGGGGAGACATACCGGCCATGAAGAAATTATCAGAAAGATTGCTTGTGGCTGTTGCTGGCGGCATCCGTGTGGATACGGTCGAAGATGCGCTCAAGGCAGGAGCTGATATAGTAGTCGTAGGACGCGCTATTACCAAAGCAAAGGACGTGCGCTCAATGACAGAGCAGTTCATTGAGGAATTGAAGCAGCCTGAGATAGACCAGTACAGGATAATGACGGACTTTTAGTATTATATAGATTCAGAACTGATGGAAAGCGCGGAATTTAAATTATCGGATCAGTGTGTGTTCATCTGGGCACTTTCGCCGTTGATCTATCCCGAATTTGACAAGAGCGGCTTCAAAATCAGAAAATCGATAGGAAAGGCTTGCCTTCTCCCAGATGCGTTTTAGCTCAATCAAAAACATCTTCCTTTCCTCTCTGTCTTTACCTTCCAAAACTGTAAGACCTGAACGTCTCGCTGCAATAATTACAAGATCTCCCGGCAGAGGTTCAGCTTTTTCCCAGATTCCCCTCAGTTCGCGAAGGAATATATTTACAGTCACGGGTCCCACCCCTTTGAACTCCATGAGCTTGGATTCGAGATCCTCGGAGTCGCGCGCTTTTTCATGAAGGATGTTAAGATCCCCACCATACACGTGATTCAGCTTTTAAATCTGACATCCCTGTATGACCTCGAGTTTATCAAATCCTTCTTTTCAAGCCATCCACGCCTTGCCACATTCACCCCGAACTCCATGTACCTGAGATGCGATGCATTATGAGCATCTGTACCGATTACAAATCTTACACCTTTGTTCTTGCCTTTCCTTGAATTAGTATCGCTCATATCCAGCCTGCCTGGGTGGGCGTTTATTTCAAGAACCGTGCCTGTACTGGCTGCAGCATCAAGAAGGATCTCAATATCCACATCATATTCCTCACGCTTCCCGATTATTCTTCCTGTCGGATGCGCAATGATATCCACATTTTCATTCTCCATGGCAGTTAAAAGCCGGCCTGTAATTTCCCTTCTTGTCTGCCTCTGTCCGGTATGCAGCGCCGCTATCACAACATCGCACTGCTTCAGGATACTGTCTGGAAAATCAAGGTTTGCATCGGCTTTTATATCTACTTCAATACCGGTAAAGACGTGGAAGTCATCAAGTCTATCGTTCAATCTATTTATTTCCTTGATCTGATTAAGCAATCTCTCCTCGCTCATACCATGCGCCACTCCCAGTGCTCTGGAATGGTCTGTTACAGCGATATATTCATATCCCAACTTTTTCGCAGCCTCAACCATCTCGGAAATTGTATTAGTGCCCTCGCTCCAGTTCGTGTGCACGTGGAAATCTCCCTTTATATCTCTATATTCGACAAGTCCGGGAAGCTCGCCCTTAAGAGCGGCCTCTATCTCTCCTGTATCTTCCCTGATTTCCGGCGGGATCGGGGCAAGTCCCAGTATTTCATAAACTTCCTCCTCAGTATCACAGTATATCTTCCTGCCTGTGGAAATTTCCACAATATCATATTCAGATAGTTTGAATCCTTTCTGTCTTGCAAGGTCGCGGAGTTTTATATTGTGTTCTTTTGAGCCTGTGAAATACTGTAAAGATGTGCCAAATGAATTGCGATCCATGATTCGAAGATCGACCTGGATAGCCTCATGGGTGACAATCGTGGCTTTGGTGGAACCTTTTCCAAGTATATCTTTTACCACTGGTAAATGCACAAAAGTCTCAATTGCAGCCTCAGGATACTGTGAGGTTACGAGGATGTCTATATCACCCATAAGAGTTAATTATATCCCAACTGATTAATACTTATGTCCAAAGTGTATATTGGCGCAGGCGGATGGGCATACTTCCGTATTCCTGGAATGGATTCACTCGCCGCTTATGCAAAGGCATTTGATTTTGTAGAGGTAAACTCAACCTTTTACACGACCCCTTCAATTCAAATGGTCAGATCATGGAGGCGGCGAGGCGGCGCGTTCCAGATGATTTCATGTTCTCTGTACGATGCCATAAAGACCTCACGCATAAATACCTGCTATCCCCTCGGCAGGAGAGTTATGAGATCTTCCATCAGTCGCTTCGCATTTGCAGCGAGTTGAGAACTGAAATCCTGGTTATCCAGACGCCGCCATCTTTCAATCCCGATGAAAAACTAAAAGACATCAGGGATTTATTTTCCTCGATCGATTTCGGTTCTATAAAGCTGGCATGGGAAATACGCGGACGAATAGCGCAGGATACTATTGATTTGATGCATGATATCGGGATAATACACTGTACTGATATCGCAAAAGAAATGCCTTCAACCGACTCTGACATTCTCTATACGCGCCTGTTCGGACATGGAGAACACAACCTCTATCAGTTTGATGCTGCAGAGATGCTGGATATCGATACAAAAATACGAGAGAAAAATCTGAAAAAAGCATATCTCACATTCCACGGCGCAAGAATGTATAAAGATGCGGCAAGGCTAAAAGTATATCAAAAGAGCGGAGCATTCCCGAATGTTACAAAGACTAAAGGACTGGAATCATTGAAGTCTGTAATCGAAGAAGATGCAAAATTCCCGGCAACAAAGAACGGATTGATAGAAAAACAGGGCTGGAAGGTATTCGATTTGACAGAAAATGAGCATGTCCATGCAAGCATGATGCTTGAGAGGCTGCCTGATAGGAAATATTCGAGTGCTGAAGAAGTGATAGGAAGTTTAAAATAGCATCAATCATGCCAGCATACACGCTGTCTGTTTATGCCTGAAAACCAGGAATATGGCGGTTTCCTGCGAGTTTGTCCTGTGCCTGATGCCTGCAGGTACAAGCACGCCTGTGCCAGGTTTCAATTCATGGGAGGAATTATCAGACTCAATGACAACATCGCCCTTATAATACAGGAAGAACTCGTCATAATCGTGAATGTACCATTTACCTTCGCCTTCACATATTACAGCACGAAGCACGGAGTCGTCCACATTTACAATATCAAGGGGACGTCTGGGTGATTTCAGCTTTTTCATTTCGTTTTCAAATTCGATAGCTTGAATATCCATATATATCACTGATGACCCAGGGATTCTTTTGCTTTGACCATCCTGACAACTGCGCTGTTATATGGTGTTTCTATCCCATATTCAGCACCAATCTTCACTACTGCTCCATTGATAAAATCAATTTCTGTCTTCTTACCACGCAAAATATCCTGAAGCATGGATGATTTGTGGTCTCTTGTTGGAGGAAGCTTCTGATTCCACAATATCTCCAGATAATCTTCTGCCGTATTAATGCCCAGATACTGACCAGATGCCTTCGCAACCTGAAATGCTTCTGTAATCATCTGTTTCGCCAGCCACCGTGTATTAGTATTGTCGGCTATCTGCCCATATGATACCTGAAATATTGCAGATAATGCGTTCAGTGCAATATTGTATAACACCTTATGCCAGATGTCACGCATAATATTATCAGATGCTTTTGCAGGTATGCCAGCACTATTAAGCATATTTACGATGTGTTCAACACGAGTGGTCAGCGAACCATCAAGTTCACCTACAAGAGTCTCTGATGCGATAACTGTAACTCTGACGTTTCCCGGTTCATTCAGGATAGCTCCAAATATCGCCATGCCGCCGATTATCTTTTCGTTCCCAAAAATTTCGGTCAGCGTTTCGATATTTCCGAGTCCATTCTGTATGGACACAACAACCGTTTCTTTTCCTACCATTGGCATCGCCTCTTTGGCTGCACTGGAGGTGTCAAAAGATTTCACCGTCAGAATAACAATGTCTTGAAATTCATGAGGAGGGTCTGTCACAGCATTTAAATCACATATCGTATAATTTCCCCAGATTCCGCTAATATGAAGACCACTTTTTCTAATCTCTTCAATATGCGGTCTTCTACCCACTAATGTAACTTTATGTCCCTGCCTGGCGAGCATCCCGCCTATGACCGAGCCTATGGCTCCAGCGCCCATTATTCCAATTTTGGTTTTATGTGGGAGGTTCTTCATTTCAGCGGTGAAATTTGTGATCAAAATTCAACCAAACAACTCTTTCAGCGCCTGTGCCCCTACATACACGCAACCGACTCCA
Source organism: Candidatus Methanoperedens sp. (assembly GCA_041479675.1). GTDB lineage: Archaea > Halobacteriota > Methanosarcinia > Methanosarcinales > Methanoperedenaceae > Methanoperedens. The sequence continues at coordinate 7,426 of JBGOYM010000004.1, read as the reverse complement.
CTCAGATGTTGTGCGACTCTCAATGCTTCCATGATTTCTTCTTGGGTAGCACCAGCTTCTATAGCCTGCCGAGCCAGCGACATTACACCCTGCACAGCTCCGTAAGAAGCATCGAAAGCCATGCCCATAAGCAACTTAAATTTTCTGGGCAAAGCACCATCGGCAAAGACGAAGTCACTGGAATTTTCAACGTGCCTGAGAAGTTCAGGGTCTATTTTCTCATAGATTTTCAAGGGATGTTCCGTCACCATATAATCACCACGATTCGGAATGGGACTGAACCGATATTAAATGTTGTCACTTGATTATCAATTGAACATTACACTTTTCATCAAATCGCTTCTCCGCTTCTATCTCCTGATAAGCAGTTTCATGCACACTGTTGAACTGGCTTTTTCTTTCGTTCCTTGTATGCTCAGATGCTCTCTGTGCAAGACCGCTCCAGAATAAATCCATATTAGTCACCTCGGATAAAGGATAACTCTGGTGGTATATACGGACAATCCAAGCGGAGTGAAAGTAATCCAATTTTAGCAAGATAGGTTCTATCATAATTAAAATTGTCATTATTATTAATTTTCAAATAGTTTTATATTTATAGAAATAGTATGTGATAATAAAGAGGCGAGGAAAAATGGACATATTCGAAGTATTATCAGCTATCTCAAAGAGAAAGAAAGCATTCATACATAGCGGTATAGATGAACATGAAGCCTTGATAAAAGCAGAACTTGATGTATCAAAAGAATATCATATACTGCTTTTTGACATCAAGAAGTTAGTTAGAGCATAGATTCTTTTTCTGAAGCCATGAAACTCCAAAGTTTTTATATATGAACGTGCGGTATTGATGTTAGGAGATTAACAAATGAGCGACGAAAGAAGAGGCGGCTTCCGTGAAAGAAGAGGTGACTTTAGACCGAGCGGTCCGAGAGAGATGCACAAAGCAACTTGCGCAGACTGCGGTAAGGAAACCGAAGTACCCTTCAAGCCATCTGGCGACAGACCGGTATACTGCCAGGAATGCTACCAGAAACATAAACCAAAGAGATATTAAATAAAACTGGTGCTATTATCACAATATCGCCCTAAACTCTTTTTAATTATTACTGGATGCCAGGGCTTTAGACTCAGATAGTCTAAGAGTTCCGAAAAGTTTCTCAATTTTCTCATGGCATATAAAAAACACCTGTAATTTATCAGAAAGATTAAAATAATGCCTAATATATTATGGGAGTTAATATGAAAACCCTTAACATTAAACAGTTTGACGAGAAAGAGGAAGAGATTGCAGACGCACTTATTTCTTTGGGAATGAGCAGGAATGCCGCTATGACGCTTGCGTATATGCAAAATACGAATTCTGCGACATCGATAGAACTTGAACGGTCAGCCAGATTACGCCAGCCAGAAGTAAGCATTGCCATGAGGCAGTTAAAGGAACGTGGCTGGATAAACGAGAGAGAAGATAAGAAGCCTGGCAAAGGCAGACCGTATAAGATATATTCGCTCAAGATCGGATTTAATGATATTATCGACCAGCTTGAAAAACAGCAGAAAAAGGAAATTACTATGGCACAGGCAAAGATTGAATGGTTGAAGGAATTGGGGAAGTAATAGCTTTATTTTTCAGTAACCCTTATTCCTACATTCATATTTTATTTTACCATTTAAATATTCTCTGGAAAAAGCCTATCTCCTTCACCTCGACAGGTGCCTGCAAAGTACTTGAATATCTTGTGTCACCCTCCGGTGTCTCATACCTCAGAACTGTATCTATTGAGTAGGACTTTGGCACAGCTTTGCTGTCTGCCTTGACCCTATATTTTGCAACCGCTACTTGGCCGGGTTCAATATTGTAAAGAAATGCTTTGTCATCGGTCGTGCTAATCGGGTCAGAAGGGTTGATTATTGCCTTGACATCCCTTGCTTCTTCTTCCCCTGAATTTTTAATCGTTATCTCAATGATATCTTCACTGCCCGCAAATAGACTACCTGTGGTTTTTGTTATCTCAAAATCAGCCTGACTTTTAACTTTAATTTTCAGGGTCTGGTTTTGAGCCATCATGCCATACCAGTAGTTCGCATCGTAAGTCCCCTGAGTAGCATTTGAATTGATTATCTGTACATTTTTCTGGTAGTCGTAGGTGAGAGCAAGTTTAAGGGGATATTCACCTGCCTTAGCTTTCTTATCTATCTTTATATCAAATTTTACCGTGGAAAGTGCATTCTGCTCACTTTTTATTGAACCCACCTGCTGACTTACGGACTTCACTTCGATAGGATTATTAGCCTCCGCTGATAGGAAAGCTACTATACCCGTGGCATCTACTATCTTGCTCTCAAGCTTTACCTCTGTCTGTGCTGAAAAAATTTCATCCGCCCCAGAAGGAGTCCTGTCGGCTTCAAATCCCAGGAGCTTCCCTCTGTTCATCAGATCGATATTCAGGGTAACGGTCTGTCCTCGTTCAAATTCATTGCTTCCAATAATTGTTGCATTAATATCCGGGCTCCCGTATACATTATAGTAATTCTTCGCAAACTCAAAGCTTTTTGGCACATTGTACGTGCCTGGAGCTTCATAAGCTGCCGAGGCAACTGTTATTGTCAGTAGACAAAGAAGTATCAATTTTTTCTTCATTTATGCTTCCCTCCTGAAAAGATGAATGGCAAAAGCAAAAATAAGTATTGAAAACATAAGAAGAATTATTAGGTCACCTGCTATTGCGCTCAAGCCCTGCCCTTTGATCATTACAATACGCATTGCATCATTCGCATATGTAAGGGGGATGAAATATGCTATCCAGCGCATCCAGTCCGGAACCGAGTCTAAAGGGAAAAATACACCTGTGGCGAACATGGAAGGCAATGTGAACAGCATACTTATCTGCTGAAATGATGCCATGTCTCCTGATTTAGCAGATATTGCTATCCCCATCCCAACAGCGCCGAAAGTAAAAATAATAAGTATCAGTGAGACAAGAAGCCAGCTTCCGTTCATTGTGACACCAAAGATAAGTATTGCAGAAAGGATCAGAATAACAGCACGAGCAAGCTGCAGGATAAGCTGATGCATGGTCTTTCCGAAAATAACAGCACCCCTGCTGACGGGCGTCATCAAGATTCGGACAATAGTGCCATCCTCCCTCTCCCCAGCTACTGCATATCCTGTGCTCATTACCGTGCCAAAGAACACAGTAAGGGCAATAACTGCAGGTGTGAGGAAGTCAATGTATTTCAGGCTTCCATATATTTGAGGAACGTTCAGCAGAATAGATGAATCCGACTGTGTTTTTGCCAGTATCTGTTTCATTACCTCAACAATAATACCGCTTGAGGTTGTATCGGACTGATCTGTCAGAAGCGTGAGCTCTACCTTCTCAAATTTTCCCTGCCTGTCGCTGAAGTCCGAAGGTATTAATAATACTGCTTTATACTCCCCGGCATTTATTTTTGCTTCAGCTTCAGATTGGCCCATATCCTTTGTGTAAGTTATTTCAAACATTTTGACATCACTATTTTTGGGAATGAATCTTCCAATCTCCTTCACAAGAGAGTTTGAAAGTGTCCCTGTATCATCATCTACAATGAGCATACTTACATGATTGACAGTGCCACCCATACCGTAACCGAAAAATACGATCATCACAATAGGAAATACAAACAACGGTACTACCAGGACTTTTTTTCTGAAAAGCTGTTTGAATTCCTTTATCATTATTATCCACGAATTCTTTAGCTCTCTTTTTAGGTTCATATCAATCACGTATCTCCTCTCCAGTCAAATGGATAAAGACTTCTTCAAGGGTTGTGCTGTTTGACATCTTCTTAAGATTTTCAGGAGTATCAAGAGCAACAAGTTTGCCCGAGTTCATTATGGCAACCCTGTTGCAGAGTTTATCCGCCTCTTCCATGTAATGTGTGGTGAATATCAGGGTTTTCCCTTCATTGTTGAACTTCATACTTAGTTTCCATATCGCCTGCCTCGTCTGAGGATCAAGCCCTGTTGTAGGTTCATCCCAAAATATTATTTCAGGGTCGTGTATAACAGCACAGACGACAGAAAGGCGCTGTTTCATGCCTCCAGAAAAACCACCGGTAAAGCGCTCGGCTTGAGTTTCAAGTTTTACGAGTTTTAAGTAATATTCTATCCTCTCCTCCATGACTTTTTTTGGAACATCATATAGATTTCCCATCAGCTCCAGGTTTTCACGTGCTGTAAGGTCTGGATAAAGACTATGTTGCTGCGGGACGATGCCAATTATCTGCCGTATCTTTTCAGCATCCTTATTAGCATCAAGACCTGCAACTTTTATACTGCCGCCTGTAGGCTTTATTAATGTTGTCATCATGGCAAAGGTTGTGGATTTGCCAGCCCCGTTCGGCCCTATCATGCCAAATATCTCTCCTTTAATTATGTCGAAACTGACATGGTCCACGGCCGTTATTTTCATTCTTCTTGCCATGAAAACCTTAGTAAGATCCCTGACTTCAATGATGGGTTCCAATTAGTTCAGTCCTCCTAAGAATAACTATAACTCCAAAGACGTAAGACTGTTTTGCCCAGTAGTTGCCCCAGGTAAGCAAAAGACCTATCTCGTCAATCAACAAACCAAGCCCGTCACCGTAAAGCGTGGCTCCGAGCATTTTGTATTTTTTTTGAATACATAAGTGATTGCATGAAAAATATAATTCTTGGATTACTGTTATGCGACTCGTTCTTGCAGAATGCCGTTCAGGTCACTCAAAATTTCACTCTCTTGTAAAATACCGCTTTCACCATTTCTGCTGCGATAATGTAAAAGGCCACAATCACTCCCATAAGAAGAAGGAACGAAATCGGAAGCTGACTAAATCCAAATACCTTCCCGATTGGTATGAAAGGGATAAGAAATGCGCTTGCAACGATCAGCAGTGTGGCTGTGGACAGATACTTCCCGGGGATGCTCTTGAAGAAAGGTTTTTTGGTGCGAATAACGAGCACGATCATCGAAGCTGAAATAACAGATTCCATAAACCAGCCGGTCCTGAATTGGTCAGGTGTTGCATGAAGGATGAAAAACAAAGCGCCGAATGTAAGATAGTCGAATACTGAACTCAAGATACCAAAGACAAGCATAAAATTGCGGATAAACCCTATGTCCCAGCGCCTGGGATGATCAACCATTTCGCCATCCACGCTATCGGTAGCTATTGTCATCTCCGGGATATCAGTCATGAGATTGGTGAGCAGGATCTGTCCGGGCAACAGGGGGAGAAAAGGTAAGAAGAGCGATACTCCAGCCATGCTGAACATGTTCCCGAAATTGGCGCTCGTGGCCATGAATACATACTTAAGTGTATTGGCAAATGTCATTCTTCCTTCGCGCACACCCTGCACAAGAACACCCAAATCCTTTTCCAGCAGTACAATATCGGCAGCATCTTTTGCAACATCCACGGCGCTATCAACAGATATGCCGACATCGGAAGCATGTAGTGCTGATGCATCATTAATTCCATCTCCAATATACCCTACAACATTTCCACTCTTTTTCAGAGCCAGAATGATGCGTTCTTTCTGGTTTGGCTCGACTTCTGCGAATATACTGATATCGTTCACTCGCTTGCGCAGCGCTTCATCGCTCATTGAGCGAAGGTCCGAACCCGTGAGGATTTGCGGGTTCGAAAATCCAACCTGATGACTGACATTGTCAGCGACCAGTTTGTTGTCTCCTGTGACGACCTTGAGCGAGATTCCAAGGTGATTTAGTTGGTTTATAGTGCCTGCAATTCCAGGCTTCGGCGGATCGAAGAGAACGAGGAATCCTAAAAATGTCATCGCCGCTTCATGGTCTTTGGTTATCAGCGAGTCAGACCCGACATTCCGGTAGGCAACTCCCAATATGCGCAAACCCTTACTGCTGTTCTTCTCAAAACACTGCAGGATCTGTTCCTTTACTGTGACTATATCCAAGATCTTTCCATCGGAAGTTTCTCTGATGAACATACCGCCAGCACATTCTGCAGGGCGCCTTTGGTCACCATCAGGTGCTTATCGTCTTTTGAGACAAGGATGCTCAGTCTCTTACGAATGAAATCATATGGTACTTCATCCAGTTTCTGGTAGCCAAGCACCTTAAACTGGCTAAAGCTTCGGATCGCGCTGTCTATCGGGTTTGCAAAACCGGTCTCGAAAAAAGCATTGAGATAAGCATAGAAAAGAACTTTTTCGCTCTCCTTTCCTTCAACATCAAGAGTGGAGTGCACTCGCACTAACCCTTCGGTCAGAGTGCCGGTCTTATCTGAACAAAGCACGTTCATACTACCAAAATTTTCAATAGAGGCAAGCCGTTTAACGATCACTTTCTGCAGCGCCATGCGCTTTGCGCCGTGTGCAAGGTTCACGCTGATAATCGCAGGCAGCAGTTGAGGGGTCAGCCCAACAGCGAGTGCCAGGGAAAAAAGAAGAGATTCCAGGACCGGGCGTGCCATATAGGCGTTTATGGCAAATATGGAAATCACCAGCAGCATCGTGATCTCCATAAGGAAATACCCGAACCTTCTGACGCCGCGCTCAAACTCCGTCTCCGGCGGTCGCAGTTTCAACCGCTCTGAAATCTTACCGAATTCGGTTTCTGTCCCTGTGCAGACAACCACAGCTTTTGTGCTGCCACTCACAACATGTGTACCCATAAAGAGTGCATTTTTCCGCTGACCAAGCTGTGTTTCTTTCGCCAGCACCCCGGCTGACTTTTCTACTGGATATGTTTCGCCTGTCAGCGTCGCTTCATCGACAAAAAGGTCTTTGGATTCAAGGATCAGGCAGTCCCCGGGAATAATATCTCCGCCGTTGAGGATGATAACATCCCCGGGCACAATCTCTTCGACAGGAATTTCTATCGAGCTTCCATCACGCAGCACCATAGCTTTTATTTGCACGATAGCGAGTAACTTCTCGATTGCATTGGCAGCTCCTCGTTCCTTACAGAATCCGAGAAGGCCGCTTATGAAGACAATTGCAAGGATAATGAGAACGTTAACATGCTCATTCAGGAAAAATGACAATCCTGCCGCAAAGAGAAGTATGATGGTAATGGGGCTTTTGAATTGAGCCAGAAAAAGCGCAAGTGAGTCCGATCTTTTTCTGGGCGTCAGGATATTGGAGCCATAATGTGCGAGTCGCTGCCGTGCTTCATCACTGGCAACACCCTGTGGTGTTGTCTGGAGTTTTGCAAGCAATTCAGCAGCTGGGAGGCTCCAGAATGCCAGAGGGTTTTGATTCATTAGATTAGTCTTTTTATAAATGTAAAAAATATTCATGAGGTAAATTCGGATCGGTTAACTAATACTTGATTAACATAACTATAATACCATTTCGGAATGTTTACCTCAATTCCTCATATATCATTTGCACTATCTTGTAAATAGCGTCCACCAATCAATT
>JBGOYM010000003.1:0-23633 GCA_041479675.1 Candidatus Methanoperedens sp. | reverse complement strand
TTGATCTTGCCTGGATCGGCATCATACTCTTTGCGGTCGGGATAATCCTGATAATGCTTGTAAAATCAAAAGCAAGAGGTTCATAAGTATTTAAAAATATGACATAGTCACAAACCCCGGACTTAAGGTCACGAGGCCTGTATATGCTGCTTTTAAGGAATATATATGCTTATTTCCTGATATGCTCGCCTCACCATTCCACAAGATTACAGAAGAGGCTTCGGCTGTTTGTGTTCCGGCAGTACGGGCAACTTCATGGTGTTCACAAGAAGAGGTGAGTCGACTTCCTTGGCGCGCTCGCAAAGCAGCTCTTTCCCTTTTTGCGTCATGGCGAACATGGGAACTGAGGTTCCCATCTGGATAACAGGCTTCACTTTATCCCGCACAGTTCTTGAAGCGCATCCTGTGACAATGTCAAACGCTCCAATTAATGCTTCAGCCTCCTCGTTTTTTATTCCGGTCAAATGCGCCCCTATCAGTATTAAGTTAATCCCGCGCTCCTTTTCAATTGCTCGAAGTCTAACTGCGTCCTGCAGGTCAACCAGGCTGACCGCGATGTTCCTGTAACCCATTTCGCAGGCTTTGATAAGACCACATGCCTGGTCTATGCGTGCCTTTTTTTTATCCAGCACCGTACCCCCACGCGCTTCTATCCCTGCTATAACTTCAGGTATTGGTTCGGTCTCTATTAACCCTGACATCAGGGCGCCCATGCCCTGGACAAGTTCTGGGTTTCCTGATATCACAGTGCCGGCACCGTCGCATACTGTTACCGTGGTATCAAGAAGCCCGCGCCGCAGGGCTGTCATCATTATCTCGCTTGCCCCGAAGTTCACAAAAACACCATGGTCGAACCTCCTTTGCGGCGTGAACATCCCCAGTTCACGGATCCGGTATTCCATGTTCTTTTTGGCGTCATGCGACGTGAGTTTAGATACGCCTGAGGTCTTGCTGAACACAGGGCACCATTCTGCCACGGGTTCTCCTACCTCCACCACCTTGCCTTTCTTCACCATAACACGTGTCTTTCCGAATAGTTCCATTATATGAGGTATTTCAATCACCTGTGAATTTGCATATCATCTGGAGTCAGTTTTCGTGCCATTAACAGCCTATTGGTCCGTCGTGTAATAATATTTTGTCCACAGGCAGCTCTGAAATCTAAATCTATATATATCCAAAAGTATTACTGATACCAGAGGTGGATAAATGGAAGCAAAAGATGTCGGTCTTGCTGCTGTCATGATAGTTTCATCAATAATATTGACAGATAGGTGGCTTAACCGGTTTGGTGATTCTGATCCTGTAATTATCATGTCAGCCATGCTTCTGGCTGGTTCCCTTGCAGCCATGATACTGCTGCTTGATATGAGGCTTAGAAAAATCGAAGAGTCGATCAATGCAAAAGAGCGCTCATTAAGGATAAATATCAAGGGTGTGGAAGAGAACCTTGATAAAAAGATGGAAGCTATAGCCCAGAGCACCAGCCATTCGATCGGTGAGTTCTCTAAGAGGATATATCGCTAAGAGCCTCTTTTACCATATCAGTTATCTTTCCCATCATAGCTTTTGCCTCATCGGTATTGCGGATCTTCCTGATATCCACGCGTCCACTTGAGTATATCATTACGCTCCTTTCTTCAAGTTCAAAGCGCGCCACTCCGAGTTTAACAGAGCACCTGAGACCTTTTGCCCCGGCGCTGCGCAGAAGCTCGCACAACTTCTCTATCAATACCCGCTTTCCGAAATGACATTCTGCAATATAGCGCGTCGGGTCGTCCACACAGGGGCGGGATAATCGGATGTCCATGAGGGTGTTGTTGATTTTTGGAATCATGAGCATTACGCCTGTAATTTGACTTCTGCAAGCCGTGTGAAAAGCAAACCCTGAATGCCTATATTACTATTCTCCAATTTGCTTATGCAATTTTTCTACTTTCCCGATTAATTTCAAATCTTCAAATGTGGGGTCAAATCCCACCATTTCATCAAGAAGTTCCTCAAGGTCATGAGTTCGCTTGAGCTTCCACCCTTTTGACAGAAGAAATCCCTTCATATATTTTTCCAGCATCTGCTGGATAAGAAAAGCTGCTACCGAGCTCTTGCCTCCATGTTCTAACAGGATGCCAACTGCCTGCTTATCGTCATCTCCCTTATTAAACCAGTCCTCAGGCAGGTTTGATTCCTTATCTTGCATACAGCTTCTTGCCCCTTCTCATTATCTCTTCAAAAAATTGATCGCCTTTCCCGAGTCTGCTCTTAAGTTCAAGAGGAGTAACAATAATTGGCGAGAAAGCAAAACCCTTCCTCAATTCAGAAACCAGTTTTCTAACCTTGACCCAGCGCTCAAGAACAGATTCTTGGGTATCTTTCACTATGAGCAGGTCGATATCGCTTTCATCTGTGGGATTTCCGTATGCATATGAGCCAAAAAGTATTATCTGCTCAGGGTCATAGTCCTGCTTGAGACGTGTGACGATATTGTTGAGGATTTTTTTTGCTTCGTTGGTTCGATTTTTTGACTGCATAAATTATATGTTCTCTTCGGTTTTAAGACTTGGTTCAATTTGACATATCAGCAATAACTTCTTGGATGTGTGGTTTTAGCCCGGGTATGTCTTCTTTCAATACCAGCCATACTTTTTCAAGGTATTTTTTTCGAACACTTTCCGGGACATGTTTAGCAGCCTCGCCCATGAGATATATCGTTACATCACGCTTTATACGTAGACCACCTCCCCTAATATACTCTCTTTTAATTCAGTCCTTACATCTTCTTTCGGGACGACATCCACTTTGGTCCCAATAAGGTCAGCTAAAAAATTCTCCAGATTTACCAGCTTGAGGAGGCTTATCGGTTTTTCAAACTCGACAAGTATGTCAACATCGCTCTTTTTCTTCTGCTCACCTCTGACATAAGAGCCGAAGATACCGATTTTGCTTACGTTGTACCTTTGTCTTATTGCTGGTTTTTGCGCTTTAAGGATTTGTTTTATTTCTTCGAGGGATTTCATATTACCTCTAAATCAGGGTACTTCATTGTATATTCTTTCAATATCCCATGCAAATCCTCTTTGAATGTTCTGTTTTTAGATAAGAAGAAAAATGCAACATCTCCACCAAAAATATATATTGGGGAGGCATTTATATTTGCTTTCAATTTTTCTTTTATTTGGCTAAAAAATTGTTTTTTTTGTATTGAATTTCGTATATTCCCATGTTTATCATCATCATTGGTTAACATTGGTATGTATGTAAAACGCTCAATTATATCAATGCCTAGAATAATTTCTTTAATTAAATCAAATTTAAATAAATCTCTCACATCACCAAGATATCCTCTATTCATTCTAATCCAATATAATTATTAGAACCTTGTAATAAAGTCGTCGCTAAATTCATAAGACGATCGGTACTCAAGAATCCTCATCCTTTCAGCCTGTTCTCCCCATTCCCCCTGCTATCTCCACCGCCCTTCCCGTTACCTCAACATCACTCCATTATGCACGCCTCTATTATCAAAAATCACATCAAGAACCCCACCTCATCTCCATATGACCCTGCTGTTCCCTTTCGTCATGGAAACAACAACGGGCTCATATTCTCTCCATAACAAGGTAAGGCCCCCACTCTACTTACAGGGTGCCTTTAATCTAATGGGGTCAAAGGGGTGAGCAATTTCCTAACCTTCAGGGTAGGGGATGCACGAACTCTTTGGAATAGGAATCAAGAATTCAAGTAGCAGTCAGTCACAAAATCCACAATAAACATCATGTTTTTCTAATAAGCAGTGAAAGGAAGACCTAGCGGTTTTGAAGTCCACCAGGAAACGTGATGAAATGAAGGAAATGAGACTCCCAATCCTGAAGAGTTGGGAGCCTCATTTGATTCAAACACTTTGTTTAATTCCTTTGGCTATCATTTCAGCTTGTTTTTGCATTTGAGCGTCTTTATATAAATCCATTTGCTCAGAAACAGTTTTTCGTAGTTTATTGGGATTCATGATATATGGAAAATTATTACCACCAAAGGTAGCGGCTGTCTGCACTACTATAGTTCCATAATCAAAAATTCTTCCAATAAAACTTTGCCTGAAAGTTATATTTTGAATTTTATCCAAAGGGGCTTCATCGATATTCTTTGAGATTATACCGTGCTTTATTACTATCCTCTGGTTAGTGACAGCAAATTCGGTTGTAATATATTTAAGAACAATGATAATCAATGGGATAAACAAAAGAATCCAACTCCATAAAGCAGTAATGACTATAGATATCCAATGTAATTTAGTTTCAAACATAATTTTCTCATTAGGTTTTAAATTTTCAACAACATAGCTCATAAAACCACCTATTCTTCGTTTTCATCTTTAATCATATTTAAACATTATGTTTTTGTTCTGGAACTGCTCGGTTGGTTACCAACGCCTAACCAAAACCATTGGCAACTTTTTTCATACTATTGTAAACAGTTACAATAGATTGAATCATTGTTCAAATAATTAAGTTTAAATGGCGAACCTATCAATTGGTAACCACCCTATCTATTATCGCTCAGTACTCTCCGCAACATCGCGAGTTTATTTCATCATCGCACCTGATATCTGAAGTGCTCTTCCCGCTACTTCCACAGCATCCCTTCCCAGAAGCCTTATCATCGCCTCCTTCCCAACGCCCCCGGTATCAAAAATCACATCGGGAACCCTTCCACCAGCCCTTTTAATAGCCGCACTCACGCCCCATTCCATTGTAGCCACATCTTCGGGCTCATCTTCTCTTGAAAAAGAACCTATCTCCAATCCAATATTTTCACATGCAGAAAGCGTTTCCTTCGAATACCGGATGTTCATCGCAGCCTTCATCGAAGAGTCAAAGCGCATCGCCGTCAGAACTATCCTTGCAATGTGGCTGCTCGCGCCAAAAGCCACGCAGCCCACGGCATGAGGTGCGCCTTTGTGCCTGACGATCCTTCCCTGGACAGCAGCCACATCCTGCGGTGAAGAGGCGTTAGAGACAGCCATTGCGATATTGCAACCGACTTCCGGGATAAGTTCAGGCACCATATTTTTTTCTATAATTTTAACAGCTTCCTCAACTTTTCGCAAAACTTGATACCTTTGCGCATCTGTAAGCAGTGGTCCTATCTGGTTCACGGGCGCGCTACCTGTGCCGATCACCACACTTGCTAGTATCGCCTGCTCCACGAATTTCTTGGCTCGTTGTGCGGCTTCAAGAAGAGGAGTCCCTTTTGCCAGCTCTGCAGTTATTGCAGCAGAATGAGTGCATCCAGAACCGTGAGTCCCCCCATTTACCATCGTTCCATCAATATACGTAACCTCGCCGTCAAAAAAAACATCAGTAAACTCAAGATGACCTCCTGTCACAATGACGGCATTCGCACCCATGTCATGGATTTTTTTTGCTGCCTTCCTGGCATCCTTAAGGTCTGTGATCTTCAAACCCGACAACCGCTCTGCCTCAGCCACGTTCGGTGTGATCACTATGCAAAGGGGCATGAGTTCCTCGATCAGGACGCTCACAGCATCATCCTTCAGCAGTTCCCCGCCAGCCTCTGCAGCCATCACAGGATCGATAACAAAAGGGAACCTATTATCTCTTAACAACTTTGCCACAGTTCTGACAATTTCCGGGGAGGAGAGCATACCTGTTTTAGCGCAGTTGATCTTGATATCACTCACCACAGCATTGAACTGCTCTTCGATGAAATCAGCAGGGATATCGTATGAGTTCAGAACTCCTCTTGTGTTCTGAGCCGTAAGCGACGCGATCACGCAAGTCCCGTGAACCCCAAGCGCAGAAAAGGTCTTTAGATCCGCGGCTATACCTGCGCCGCCTCCCGGATCAACTCCTGCTATCGTTAGTGCTGTTGGCATAGCTTAAAGAATGGTCTGCATGCTTTATAATAGTTCCAGTAGAAAAGGAAGGACCGTACAAAATTGAAAATTAATATATGACTGAACACATAAAAGCCTGGAAAAGCGAAATCAAGAGCAGTATATGGAAAGGACATTATTCCTTCGACCTCCTGGGCTCCCTCTGCAAGGGGTGCCTGCTGGATGCAGGATGCGGAAGCGGGAAATACTCTATTCCATTGCAGATGCGCGGGTTTGATGTAATCGGCGTGGATGTATCCCGGGGCGCTCTTGAGATGGCAGCAAAAGGGAGCAAATGCAGGGAACTGGATATAAAATTTTTAGCTGCGGATATTTGTCATCTTCCTTTTCCAGCCAGCTCATTTGACTTCATATGGTGCTATGGCGTACTGCAGCATCTTCTGTCAGCAGAGCGGGAGCTTGCGATCAATGAATTCAGGCGGCTTTTGCGCAGGAATGGCATATTATTCCTTGAAGTTTTCGGGGAAGAAGATATGAGGTATGGAGGAAACGAAGTTGAGCACAATACTTTCAAAAGAAAAAAAGGCATCATCTACCATTATTTTAATAAAAATGAATTGAATGGATTATTGAGCGGTTTTTCATGCAGGATAGTGGAATCAAAAAAAGAAAAGCGATTTGACGGACGTGTTTACATAAGGCACATGATATCTATTGTAGCTGAAAGATCATGAATAATATATGCAGGATCGGCAGAAAAATATATATCTACTGGTTGTATATTGTTCACTGAATGAAATCAGCATTAACAGTTACAGTTTTACTCATCCTTGTCCTGGCATCATTAACCCAGTTTTCCAATGGGACGCCCGAGAGAAGGTCACTGGAAATAACCTCTCTAACGATTGATTTTAAAAAAACAGATGCTATCTTCACAGTAAATTATGACCTTGGCGGTCTCCCAAAGCTGTTCATACTCCTTATGGGAAGTAAAAGCCTTGAGCCAAAAATAGAGTCAGTGTTCTTGGAATTCGATTATGAAATAATCAAAATGGATCAGGAAAAAGCAGTTCTGAGAGTAAGGAATGTCTCATGGCTGGACAAGGGATATTATTTTCACGACTCGATAAAGTTCGGGGAATACATAAACACCGTTTATGTTTATACGACCGACTCCACCCGACCGAGGGAATATTCCCATATCAATTCAACCCAGCCAACCTTCTACCGATCTTGATGTTTCTTTTTCTGGAAAACTGAAGGGAGATGGACGATATACGTGCCGTCCTCCTTAAGAGCCATCACGATCTCCTCTCGCTTCATTATTGAATCAAGATTCAATTCGTACGAACCCGGAGAAAGTATCCTTACTGATTCAACCCTGTCGCCAATCTCTTCTTTTTTCTTCTCTTCCTTACTTTCTTTCACAACAGGCGCAGGCTTATTCCCCAGCAGTTCATCGACTTCCTTGATGAACTGTGAAGCGGCAGGAGGGATGGAGTCCCTGGATACGACCTGCTGATCTGCTGTATGCTCATCCGTCACATAAAGGAACTTATTCCATCCGCATTTCGGACAGCCATTCAATATTATGACTGCTCCGTCCCTGAATATGTTCTCGCACCTGGTACACTTATGAGGCATAGATTAAGGGGATACAAGGGCGCTTATCAGGTCTCTGTCCTTTTTTATGGTCTTTAACTGCGCAGCCTGACCTATGACCGTGAGCCGGGTTTTTAGCGTTGTCTTCCCGAGCAGCCTGCTCAAAAGAGTGCTGGTATGTTTTACGGGATAGCTTTCTATCTCTATCCCTGCAAAATCATCTTGCGCTATCTCTGTCATTGTAAGTTCGATGAGTTTATTCTGCTCACTTGGCGTAAGTCCTTTTTCAAGTACGAGTATTTTCCCACTCCTGACTTCATCAAGTATCAACCGCACTTTTTCCATTGAGGTCATGCCATCAAGTTTATCTTCCGAAATCAAATCCAACTGAATTCCTTTCATTGTTATCACCCGAAGTGGTCTGCAATCTCTTTATAAAGCATGTCTATGTTCTGCCCTTCAAGAGCTGATATCGGCACAAGAGGATGCTGCGGGAAAGCGCTGTGTATCCTTGCCGGGGACGAAGTCGGAAGGTCGATCTTGTTCGCTGCTATAAGAAGCGGAAGTTTTCGCGCTTCCATGTTCCCTATGACGGTTACGTTCACCTGAGTGTATGGGTCTTCCGTGGCATCCATCACAAGTATTACGCCGTCAAGGTCATCCAGCCATTTCACCGCTTCTATCACTCCTTCTGTTGCTTCTTTTGCGCGCCTTTTTGATTCCTCCTCAGACATCCCGAATGCCATGAAATCATGGAAATCGATTCTAGTCGCAAGCCCTGGCGTATCAATAATGTCCAGCGTTACTGAGGAGCCATTGGAATCGATCGTCACGCCCTCGCGTCTTCTTGCTCTTCGTGTTTCATGTGGTATCACTGATACCGAACCCATGGCATCACCGGTCCAGTCGCGGATTATCCTGTTAGCAAGTGTTGTTTTTCCAGCATTGGGAGGACCATAGATACCAATTCTTGCTCGCTTCTTCTTGAAAAATTTTTTAAACCAGGTAAAATTCATCTTCAATCTTTTTATTATACCCATTGTTTTGCCTCAGTATTCTAATATCGGTTCTCTCTTTTTTAGTTTTCTGTTAAAACTCAGACAGTTTCAACTGTTTCCTTGCGCACTGTTCACCCGGTATCTCAACAGGATATGCTCCAGTAAGGCATCCAAGGCACAGGTCATCCCTCGGGATCCCGATCGAACTCACAAGACCATCGATACTTATGAATCCAAGTGAGTCTGCGTTGATAACAGCTTCCACACCTTTCACAGCCTTGTGCGCAGCCACAAGTTCTTCTCTTGTCGCCATATCTATACCCAGATAGCACGGCGATATTATCGGGGGACTTGCCACTCTCATGTGCAATTCCCTGGCTCCTGATTTTCGCATCAGGTCGATAATGCGCCGTGATGTCGTCCCGCGAACGATGCTGTCGTCCACAAGCACTACGTTCTTTCCTTCGATGTTGGGTTTTATGGTATTGAGCTTGAGCCTGACGGCGGTCTCTCTCATATCCTGTCCTGGCATGATGAAAGTCCTGCCAATATACCTGTTCTTCATCAGACCTTCCATGTAATCTATCCCCGATCTCTTTGAGAAACCTATCGCTGCTGTAATTCCTGAGTCAGGCACAGGGGAAACAATATCTGCTTTTGCCGGATGTTCAGAAAAAAGCGTCTGTCCTATCCGCATCCTCACATTATAAACAAATTTGCCGTCTATTACAGAGTCGGGTCGCGCGAAGTAAATGTACTCAAAAACACAGTGAGCGGAGTTCTTCGACCTGACAAGCTGTTTGCTCTCATATTCGCCATCTTTTATTATTAGCATTTCACCAGGAGCGATATCCCGGATAAATACACCATTTAGGATATCAATAGCTGCGCTCTCTGACGCCACCATATAACCATTGTCTATATGCCCAAGACACAGTGGTTTTACGCCCAGCGGATCGCGGACAGCCACGAGGGTATTATCTAACAGGATAACGAGCGAATAAGAACCAACGAAGCGCTTCATCAATTCCCTGACAGCTTCATCAAGGTCGCTGTGCATGAGTTTTTTCACAAGAAGATGGGCAATAACCTCGGTATCTGAATCAGAAAGAAAAATCCTCCCCTCTTTTTCCAGTTCAGTACGCAGCTCTTTTGAATTGACAAGGTTCCCGTTATGGGCAATAGCTATAGTCCCGCTTTTAAAACTTACGAGGAGCGGCTGGCAATTCTCGATCTTTGAGCCGCCTGTAGTAGAATAACGGACATGCCCGATGCCAACGCTGCCTTTTAATTTCTGGATGTCTCCACG
Source organism: Candidatus Methanoperedens sp. (assembly GCA_041479675.1). Lineage (GTDB taxonomy): Archaea > Halobacteriota > Methanosarcinia > Methanosarcinales > Methanoperedenaceae > Methanoperedens. The sequence goes on along the minus strand of JBGOYM010000003.1, from coordinate 13,870 downwards.
ATTGAAAACATCAGGTACAAGACCCATTCCTTTCAGGGTCATGACCTGCGTTCCGTCGTGGACAGTTATACCTGCTGATTCCTGTCCCCTGTGCTGAAGAGCATAAAGCGCATAATAGATAGACAGCGCAGAAGGTGCATCATTACTATAAGAAACACCTACAACGCCGCATTCTTCATGCAACCGTTCTCACCTTAGTATCCGCATTTTTCTTGCCATTTATATGATCTCATGTGTGCTGTCTTTCCGAATCCGCACGATGCGCACATCTTTGTGTGGGTGTTGAATGATACCTTACCACATCTTCTGCATTTCACATGTGTCTTATGCTGGCGATGTCCCATTGAGGGCGTACCTTTTGACATTTGTTATCACCTTTTATTATGGGGAGATGAATACGATATTATCTCCGCGTACAACTACTGTTCCAAGCTTTTTTGATTCATTCTCTTTTATTTCCTCGGCATTTGCAAGTACGAGGTTCATATGCATGTCGTATCCCTGCAGTTCACCTCTGAACTCTCTTGAGCCTTTCAGCCTTATCAATACCGATTTATTCAATGCATTATTCAAAATGTCGAGGGGTCTGTTTCCCATAGAATGCTCCTGATAAAGTTTATTAATCCATTAACGCAATAGTGACCTTGAGTTGTCAAGAGAATATTTAAAACTATTGGTGACACATGAAGATAAAATCGCGGAATGTACTTAGAAAGACGGATGAAAAAATCCTCATCAATGATATTGAAGAGGCATTCGGGGACACTGAAGCTTTCAGGAACCGGAAACTCGAACTTGTCGAAACTGATGAGGCAGAGTTCATTTTCGTTGACGGCGAACCGATCCTGTTCAGGATCGAGGGTAAGATATTTCCCACGGTAAAGGGCGCGCTCAAACTTGCTCCTTCGCGAAGAAGGGTTGTAGTGGACCCGGGTGCGGTGAGGTTCATAATAAATGGAGCTGACGTGATGGGTCCTGGGATAGTTGAGGCAGACCCGGACATCAGGGAAGGTGACCTTGTAATCGTTGTGGAGAAGACACACGGGAAAGCGCTGGCTATTGGCAGGGCTCTAATGCCGGGCAAAGATATGGTGGGAAAATCCGGTAAAGCAGTAAAGTCAGTTCATTATGTGGGCGATGAACTCTGGAAGCTTGAACAGAAATAGATAAATAGAAACAGGCCTTTTAAAGAGCATGTGATGATTTCATGGTTAAATTCATAAAAAACCTTTTTGGAAGCGGGAAAAAGCCGAAGTCAGAGGCTGAGGAGTATGAGGAACTTGATCTTTCAGAATTCGAAGAGGGCTTTAAAGACGAACCCGCCAGTATGTTCGTCCGCGTGGCTGAACTCAGCGGGCTTGACATAATGCCTGAATTAAAGAAACAGATCTATGAAGGAAATGTTGTATTTATTGACGTATCGCCGGCAAAACACGACAAACTTCTCTTTGACAGGGCGATAAAAGATTTGAAACAGGTAGTGAACGATGTGCATGGCGATATCGCAATGGTGAAGGAAGATCAGGTCATTGTGACGCCGCGTAGTGTTCGCATCGACAGACAGAAGTTAAAGTGAATCAAGAACCTCTTTCCCCGTTTACTATCACCAGAAGTACCTGTCCTCTTTGTTGCAGAGAACTCATAACGAACTGGGTCCCTAATAATATTCCTTTTTTTGGGGAAGTGATGCATATCACTTCTATCTGTGATTGCGGATTCAGGTACTCAGACACGCTGATCCTGTCCCAGCGTGAGCCTGTGCATTATGAAATGAAGGTCAGGTCTATTGACGATCTGGATGCAAGGGTAGTGCGCTCAACGTCGGGAACCATACGAATACCGGAACTCGGGGTTGATATCGAACCAGGACCAGCTTCTGACTCCTTTATCTCGAACATCGAAGGGGTGCTTGAAAGGGTAGAGGAGATACTGGGTATGGTGACGCGGTGGGGTGAGGAAGATAAGACCGCGCGGGCTATGGAACTTCTCTCCAATATTGAAAAAACGAGAGCTGGAGAGTATGAGATAACACTTGTAATCGAGGATCCTCTAGGCAACAGTGCCATAATCGCAGAAAACTCGGTGTGCAGGAAACTTACGCGTGATGAGGCAGCTCTTCTTAAAACTGGCATGATAATGTTTGATAAAAGCGGGGTTGAACCATGACCGTAATGGCAATGAAGAAGAGTTTATTCAATAAGTGTTTCCCTTGTTATCAGGTTTTTTACCAATTCTGTTATCGAAAACTATTAATCATGACAAACCAATATAACACATTACCTTATACGGCTGTATAAGGTGCACGCTATGATGAGCTAGCAAGTGATTGACAGAAGAACCTGACTGGGACAATAAATATCCAGACTTCAAGGGTGTAAATGCCCCGTGACCATTCAAGGTCAGAAAGGAAGATGGTTCAACTGTAATCTCGTCCATTCGGAGTGCAAAAGAAAGCGCATGGAGCGCAATTCGCAGCGAAGTGGCACGTATGTAAGTGCCGCCAGGGTGCTGTGAGCCCGAAAGGGTCAGCTCATCAACCCATTTATTATTTTATGGAAGCATACTCCAGATTCATTAAAGAATTTCCTTGTTCTATAAACCTGTATTCTCGCTGGTTATGGTTTCCTTTTCGCTCAAGTATATTGTCCCTGTGCATCCTTGCCAGATATGTAGATACAGTGCTCAGGTTGATTTTTCCATAAACACTTTCGTAATGCCTTTTTACATCCAGGGAAGTAAACCAGATCCTGGGGTATTCAAAGCGCAGGAACATCTCAAGTCGTTCTTTAAGGGTGAGCGATTCCCGGGGCAGATCTTCAACACTGGAAGAAATGGGTGGAGGCGGAGCTGGTCTGGTTTTTGCAGCTGATAGTATGAACTTTGTCGCTGACATATTCCAGAACTCGCCTGAAAATTCGGCAAATGCCTTTGTTCCATCTTCTTTTACTATATGTACCTCTACTTCATCAGCTTCAATGGAATTAAGATAACTTGCCGCCATCTCTGCGGACTCATGTCCCTTGTAACTCACGCTGCCTGCGTTTTTCCCTTCGAGTTCGAGCCGTATCTTCATAATTCCTCAAAAAATTGGAGCGCTGTCCACCTTCATGGGCGAACAGCACACATCCGGATTTCCCCTCCGATGCTTCCTTCTGGGTTAAATGTTTATCGTATACTTTGTGAACGACAAGTGAATACATGGAATTTAAACTATTTAAAGTTTTCAGTTGAAATACAGGTTATATGTTGTTTTCACAAGAAAATGCTTGTTAATTACTTTTATTTTTAAAATCTAACGTTTTTCCATTGTTTTAACCTATTAAAGTTGTCCTGATGCCCGTAACTACTTTGAAACTTCTGAAAGTTATAGGGTTTATTTTCCAGTAAAAACAAAGGGCAAGGATTTTTTTTAGTTCAACACAGTTATTCACAGATTTTGATTTTTATGTCCCTTTCCGTATCAGGAAGTGGTAATGATCGCCTTCTTTCCATAGCTTGAGGAACTGGTGTCCAGCCCTTTTTGCCCACCGCGGGATATCCTGCACAGCAGCAGGGTCATCAGTGACCATCTCAAGAACCTGTCCTATCTCTATTTTTTCCATCTCATGCGTGGTATTAAAAATTGGTATGGGGCAGAAAAGGCCTATGCAGTCAAGGAACCTGTCGGCTTTTGCGTCCTCTTTATCGTTCATTTTACCACCTTTCTTCCATACTTTTCATAAGATGTCAAGTCCTCGATCTTTTTCCTGAGTTTATCATCATGCTCGGGCGGCATCGTTTCAGGATATCCGAGCGGCATGACCGTAAGGACGAAATGAGTATCTGGAACATCGAGTATTTCCGCCACCTTATCTTTCTCGATGCTCACCCAGCAAGTCCCGATACCCATCTCCCAGGCCGCAAGCATCATGTTCTGGACAGCCATTGCTGCTGCGAACCTGGGCTCTCCTATGCTTTCCACCCAGGAAAATTTCGAATTAATGGGAGGCACGATCACAGCTATTGCCATAGGGGCATCAGAGAGGTATCCTGAGTACCTGGCGTATTTCGAGATCGCTATCAGCGTCTCTTTGTCTTTGATGATAATGAATTCCCATGGCTGGGTGTTAAAAGGGCTGGGAGTCCATCTTGCAGCCTCAAGTATCCTGCAAAGATAGTCATCCGGAATGATCCCGTCACTGAACTGCCTGACACTGCACCTTTTCCTGATAGCTTCTGAAACGTTCATTTATTCCCTCAATTAAGCTTGCTCGGGGAGGGATTTAAACATTTTGGTATTTCAAAATAAAAAATTAACGAGCGGTTCCCTCTTTGAGTGAGGATAGCCGCTGAATGCGCCTGAGCATGTTGGGATGGGTGCTGAACATTTCCATGAACTTGTCCACACCGCTTACCTTAATTGGTCTTGTACGAAGCGCCATCAGTTCATTCTGGTCAATCGTTCCGCTCCTGTCAAGATCAAGCTGTGATAGTTCCTTTATCTCATAACTTGCACGTGATGGATCGCTGGCAAAGAATGCCTTCATGCCCTCAACCTGTTTCAGGGAATCCTTGGGGAACCGCGCGCTTCCGTACACAAGTTTGTACAGCGCAGAGGCAAGGTGATGCGGGGCGTTGCCGAGTTTCACCGCGCCTTCATCAGCATAATATTCCCGTATCCTTGAAACGTACAGCACAAGGAGGTTTGAAATGAAATATACTACCATAGCCGCAATCCCGATAAGTACCTGGTTGCCCCTGTCCCTTCCGCCTGAGAACATGAAGCTCCATGCGATGTGCCAGCATATCATAGGGATAACTGATATCATCGTTATGACAACAACATCCCTGTGCTTAAGATGCGATATCTCATGCGCCAGCACTGCCCTGAGTTCTTTTTCACTAAGAAGGTTCATTATGCCTTCCGTGACGCATACGCGTCCATCGCTTGCCCATCTGCCGAACGCGAAAGCATTGGGGAGGTTGGTTGCCGCGATGCCGATCCTTGGTTTGGGTATCTTTGCATCCCTTGCAAGTTCAGACACCATCTTATGCAGCGCGGGAGCTTGCGCTTCGTTCACATATTTCACATGCATTGACCATTCTACCATTTTTGGTCCTATCATGTACTGGATGAACATCATTACAGAAGCCAGTATGGCGTAAAAGTAAAGAGTGCCCCCCATATTGAACATGCTCGCTACAACTACCAAAAGACCGTATATTATACCGAACAGTAAGGTCATTACCAGATATAGTCTCAATTTAAGCCACATTTTATGTCACCTTTATTCATTTCTTTTTCATTCTTAATAAACAACTCAGTTAAATACTTTATCAACCTTGTAGCGCGCTGATGATAGAGCCTCACTCCCTGCTATCTCTGTATTTTGAGAAGTTCTCGATCGCAACGCGACCGAAGGTATCCACAAGGCTGTCCATGATCTTTGTGGTTATTTCACTTGCGACCTCTTCCTCGGTGTAGACCGGAGCATACACATAGCGCACCCTGCCGTTCACGTTGTCCACTCTCCTGGATGCGTATCCAGCCTTGACCAGGCGATCAAGCGTGCCTGCTATGCTTGTAAGAGGAATTTTTGTCTTTTCGGTCAATTCTGAGGTCATCATCTCTCCTTCGATCCATAACGTCCTCAGTATTGCCGCTTCTATAGGGCTAAAGAACTTGGTAAGACCGTCGTTAGAAATGTTTATCTGATTCAGTTTAACCATGGGTTTACAATTGACGTAAAGAGTATTAAAGCTTATGGATGGGTGAAAATCAGCGAAAAAATATTGGGACTTTATAATATCTCTATCTCAGGCTCGATTATCACCCTGGTCTTCATGGAGTTAGCAACAAGGCACCGCTTCTCTGCATGCCCAAGGATCATCCTTATTTTTTCTTCGGTCTCGCGGGCTTTAATCCTGGGTTTAATAATTATTTTTGTGAATATTTTCATCTTATTAACAGTTTCAAGTATCCCTTCTGCATCCGATTCATACGATATTAGTTCCACACTCATGTTCTTGATAGTACCCAGAAGTGTTGTCATGAAGCAAACATTCGCCGATGATACGAATAAGTCTTCAGGGCTTATGATGCCATCATGACCGCCAAATTCAGGAGGGGTTGCGACTTCGATCTCCTGCCTGCTTTCCACGAACCTGAGGTCTGCTTTTTTCTCTCCTTTCCATTTCAGGGAGTTGTGATATAACCATTTATCCTGTTCCATTTGACCACCTTTTCATTTAAATCCAGAATAGAAGGGATTTAGCGATAGACCGTTTATAGTTTTCGATTTTATTCCGGTTAACTCCCAAAATCATATTAAGTCGCAGTATCTATTAGAGCACATGATCCCCCTGCACCTTTATCATGCAGACCAGTGTGACCCGAAGAAATGCTCCGGCAAGAAGCTTGTCAGGTTTAACCTTGCAATTTTGCACGAGCACATAGGGACTCTTCCGCGAGAAGGTCTTTTTCTTGACCCTTTTGCCGAGCAGGCATTGTCCCCTGCAGATGATGCCAGGCGCGGGCTCGTGGTGCTTGACTGTTCGTGGGAGGAAGTGGAACGTGTGTTCCCGATATTGCAAAGGAGAAGACTTACGCACCGCGCCCTGCCATATCTTGTCGCTGCAAATGCCGTGAATTTCGGAAAGCCCTTCAAGCTCAGCACAGTGGAGGCTTTTGCAGCAGCGCTTTACATATTGGGGGAGAAGGAGCAGGCTGCGCTTATTCTTAATAAGTTCAAGTGGGGACATTCGTTCCTTGAGCTCAATGCTGAGCCTCTTGAGAGGTATTCAAAAGCTAAGGACAGTACAGAGGTTGTGAGGATACAGGGGGATTATCTGGGTTGAGGATCGCTTTAAAAACAAAAAAACTTTTCCGTTCTTGGCGCCATTAAATCACAAAAAACCCAGTTTTAACCAATATAAAACTGAAATAGCGCATATTATTTCTTAAAAAACCAATAAAACCATCAATAAAGTTTTAATAAACTTTCAGAACTCCAGAACTCTCGATGTATATATATTGTTAGCAGTTATCTTGGGTTCCTAAGGTGACTAAAATGAAATTTGTTGCATTAATATTATTAATAATTGCTCTGGCAATTCCAGCCAGTGCATCAAGCGTTGTTTCATGGACGCAGAAAGATATTACTGGATATAATCCCACATTGAATTATACTTCTGGATTTAATGTGGCAAAAGATGACATATTGAATATTTCTATCAAAAATATCGGAAATGAGGAAGAAAATGATACGATTACAGTCTATAAGATAAGGGTTACTGATCCTTCTGAAGCAGACGGCTTATGGACCGGCTCTGTCAACATATTACCAGACACCAGTGAAACAATTGATTTTGAATTGAATGTCGATACTAATGATGAAGAAACTGTGAATATTAAATTATATTACACAGTAAACCTTGAAAACAAAACTCTTAACATTAAAGCAAATTATCCTGGTACACCCGAATCTCCAGAAATAAAACCCTGGAACAATATGACTAACAGCAGAAGCAGAACGCTTTCAGTGAACATCGATCAGGCAGTAAGGTTCAACGCGACTGCTGACCAGCCAATAGAAACATGGGTATGGAGAAAGGACAATGTGGTGCAGGTAAATTATCGAGATTATTTCATTACATCATGGTCTACTTATGGGACAAAAACAGTAAAGGTCAATGCCACAAATGACAATGGCACAAGCAACACTATTACCTGGAATGTTACAGTGAATGCTCTTCAGGAAGGCAATGCACCATATATAACATCATGGGGCAACAACAAGACCAATGATGACAATCTTAACCTCACAATAAATCAAAGCGAAACTGTAAGGTTCAATTTCACCGCCAACCAGACATTGACATCATGGACATGGACTTTGAATGGTGGAGACCGGCACAGATCCGCTGATAACCTCACATATACATTCAACCATGAGGGAACATACAGAGTAGGAGCAAGCGGTTCAAATGGTAATGGATCCACACAGACGATAGTCTGGAATGTTACAGTACAGGAAAAGGAAGTAAATACGAAAAAGACGAACGCCATGATTCTTACATGGTCTCCGCAGGTTGTTGATTACGTTTATTTAAATGCTACGATCAACGAGACAATAACATACTCTATCACAACTGCCGAATTGATGGAAATAGGTAACTGGAGCGAAGATGGAGTTTCTGTGGACTTTGATAGCATTGATATCATCGACAACACATCTACATTTACAAGGAAATGGACAAACGATGATCTTGGATTCCATACGATCGTTTTCAAAGGAAGCAATGATGACACGAATGTTGAATTCAGATGGTATGTGAATGTGTACAACATGAATGGATATGAAGGAGGCTGCCTGTTCTGTGTAATTGACGATGAACTCGAGGACCACGTAGCAGATGTTAAGTTCCGTATGTTCAAATATAAGATAGCAAAATACGGTAGTAATTCTGAAGATGCAATAGAATACGTTAATCGCCTGCATGATAGAATAGCTGCACGCCAGATGACTCGCGAGGCTCTAAGAAACGCATTCAAAGTAGGGGATATCTCAATCTCAGAATACGTTGCAGCCCTTAAACAGATCCAGCGGGATGTTAAGTATGAGCTGAAACTTGCAGAGAAGATGACGAAGATCGAAGAAGGGAACGGAGAAGACGAACAGGATAATGAATACAAACACGATGATGAAAACGAAAGAAGATTAAACAAACTGGCCGACATGAACAACAAAATGAAGGCAAAAAATGTTGAAGAACAAAAGAAGAAAGAAAATCCAGGCAATAATGGCAGATCCAAAAAAAATCAAAATGGGAATAACAAAGCCCACAACGAAGAAGATGACTGAGCCGTAAATCTTATTACCCTAGAAGCATAGTGCTGTGTTCATGAGAATAGTCATCTTCTTTTTTATTTTCTTATTGGTGTGGGCTCAGGCAGCCGGAGCCCAGTCCATCATCACGGTCGAAGTTCACGATAACGGGAACGCCCTATGGATAATGGAAAAGCAACTTCCTCTAAACAACCAGACAGATATAGATGATTGGGAAGAGTTTATCAAAACAGGACAGACCGGGAACCAGCAGGAGATAGCAGATTTCAGCAAGCGGATGGAATGGTTCCTGCTTTCTGCGCAAAAGTTCTCAAACCGGTCTATGAGCGCAGAAAAGTTCAATTTATCTTATAATACTGCTAAGACCCCTTCCGGCGCGTATGGCCTTATTCAATATAGTTTTGAGTGGAAGAATTTTGCGCGTTCTGAGTCAGGTAAAATTATAATTGGCGATGCTTTTTCAGAAGGTATGTTGCTCTCACAGGATAATGTGCTTGTCATAAAGATTCCTGATGGCTATGACGTGGAGAAAGCTTCTCCGGATTTTGATAAGCGCGATGGGAATCGATTGATATGGGATGGGACCCTGTATCGCAACTTTGCCAGGGGCGAACCAGCGGTTGTGTTCGCGAGTTCTGGTATAAATCCATTGTTTCTTATAGTGATCTTAATTATTCTGGCAGCAGTCGCTTTCTTCATGTTCACTAAGAGAAGAAGTAAGCCTGATACTCAAAGTGATCCAGTCTCTCTTGAAAAGGTTGCGATAGAGGAACTGAAATATGAAGAGAAGATCAAGCGCTTCCTGCTAAGATCAGGAGGCGAGGCGTCCCAATCAGAAATCATAAAAGAGATAGGGCTATCTAAATCCAGGGTAAGTACCATTCTTTCACAAATGAAGGAAAAAGGGGAGATAATCAAGATAAAGAATGGAAACGGGAACCTGATACGGATCGTGAAAAAATAGGTTATTTCATCTGCCAATCAGGCTTTCTATCGTCGTGATCTCATCCTTTGTCAGCGAAATCCTTGCAGTTATGTTCTTGAATTCAGGTATCCCTCTTCCTCTGGTCTCATCTGAAACAAGCGCATTCGACCAGGGACTGTTCGCCATGAACGCAATCCCACCAGGCTCTTCTCGTTTTGATTCCCTGACCTCTACAACGATACTCCCATAGCTGTTGGTCAGCCTGACCCTGTCGCCAGTCTTAAGCCCAAATTTCTTCATATCGTCCTTACCCATAACAACAGCAGCAGAGTGTTTTTTGTACTCTTCTCCAAATCTATCGTTTTCAAGCCACTCTGCCTGGAAAATATCCCTGTAAGTTGTAAGCTTTATCTCGTATTCAGGCCTCTTAAGGAATTTCCCGATATCCATTCCCATCAGAGCACCTCCATAAATCTGGTCAAGATTTCGGTATCACTCAAATAGTTATTTTCAACTACTTTTGCCAGTTCGATCACTTTGCCGTCCATCCTCACTGCGCTTCCTCCACATTCTAATCCAGAAGCTGCAGCAGGAATAGTAACCGCTGCAATTTTTGATGTCAGAGTAACACAGGGGTCGATGCAGATAACAGGTATCGATGCAAGGTGAGGCAAAACAGAACGGGGAAGGCTTGACAGGGGATCTGAGCCCGTAATGAGCAGTGCATCAATGCTCTTTGCTTTCAGCGCCTCTACAACAGCATACTTGTTATCATGAACAGGTTTACCCTCAAACTTCACCCGGTTTATAAAACCCGTCTCTTTGAACAACGCTTCATTGAACCCCCGCATATTGTAATGCCCCACCATCGGCATAACATGGAAATTGTGGAGCATATCCGAAAGTGAAACGAAGATATCAATGTCCTCCTTTATTGAATATGTAAGCCCGATGCCTGCAAAAAGCACGCCGAATTCTGCTTTTTTCATAATGCCTGCAAGTTCAAGTATCCTTTTCGCATCGTATTTTGGCACTTTCCCGGAAAGCGCATCCATCAGGGCGAGAATGAATTCCCTGTCTCCCTTCAGGGGTATCCTGTAGAAATGTCCTTTGCATATCTTTGCTGTATTAGATTCGCGAACGTCTATGGCAATTGCAAGTCGGTCTTCCTCGTAACCGCGCTGGCGGGACTCACCGCGTGGGAATACAGAGAACCGAGAGAGGTGGCGTGGTTGCGAGTCCTGGGCGTCAGAGCCCCAATAAACGAGCACATCCGCCATGTTCCTGACATCTTCAAGTGAGCATGTTCTGAACTTTTTCTTAAGCACTCTCTCGATAAGCAGCCCCTGGCAGAAAGAGGAAGTATCATCTATGGAGGCATTCAATTTTTTCGCAAGCTGGATGCCTTTTACCTGCGCTTCGCAGGTGGAATTGCTCCATCCAAAGAGCATGGGTGATTTTGCATTTTTCAGTATCTCTGCCGCTTTCTTAATGGCAGTATCAATATCTGTCTGCATCTTATTAAAAGAAGGTGCAAGCCTGTTCTTGCAGCCCCTGAATCTTGCAGCTCCCCGTCTGCATGCATTTCTTGATTCCTTTATCCTGTCGTTCTCAATAACCACATCAATATCTTCGCAAAGAAGCGCGCATCCTGTGCATGTAACCATATTCATCACCTACACGAACTCGATCGCACCTGTCGGGCAGGGGTCAATGCATGCATAGCACAGCACCCTGTTCTTCCCGAAGCGTCGACACTCCTTGATATTAAATGCCACGACTTTTCCGTCGATGACTTTAAAGATCACTTTATCATTAGTGGGAGCGCATCCTGTTCCTGCGCCGTGCGGGTCGTTGGCGACATCAACAGGGCATGCCACCACGCAGTTGCCGCATCCTGTGCACAGTTCGGGGTGGACGATCATTCCTGTTTCCTCAGCGCCTGCAGTTGGAAGAATAAGTGATTCAAGTTTCTCTTTTTGTTTTTTGAAGCTCTCTTCGAGGACCGGTGTGCACTCTGATACCTTCTTTTTTCTCGAAAGTAAAGCTACTGCAAAAGCCATGCATGTGGATTCACCGCATTTCTTGCAGTTGGTTTTTGGGAGAAGCTGGTAAAGTTCCATCACTGTGGGCATAGGGGCGGGATTGATTTTGTAATGGATAAAACCCTATTATAATATGCTTGTGTCGCGGTGAGGCTCTTGGAACGGGACTCACCCAGTCTACTTCTTTTCTATTACCTCGATCGGCGTCAGGATTATCTGATTATTCAACTTTTCGATAGCATATAAATCCTGTTCGTTCGCAAATCCACTGAGGCTAATTATAATACTGCTTCCGTTTTTCCTTGCTTGTGATATTTTTTTTCTGTTCATTAATATACCTCGATAATAGTTATTATTTCTTCCATATCATATAGTTGTATCCAATACTATATAATAATATTTATTAAATAATTAATTGTCCGGAAATTGAGGCTTGAGGCATGAATGGAGCATCCGTAACGGAAATCTAATGTAGTTGCATCAAAACTTTAAAAATAATTCGCTATATCCCTAATCCCTTACGCTTATTCTCGATCACATCTATTATCATTTCGGCTGCCTTTATCGGGTTGGTCTCAACCGCAAACTTACCACCAACAAGGCTTTCTGCACCTTCTGTTAGAAGCTCAACAACATTTGAACTGCCCATAATCGCAGGAGGAAGCCCAAGAAGTGTGAATATCCCTGAAGCAACCGCATAAGCCCCGATACTAACAGCCTTCTCGCTCATCCATTCGGGTGCTGCCGCGTCAGGAAGTAAAAGTCCTGCTTTTGCACACGCAATCGCACTGCATCCTGTTTCAATCACAAGAATATCCTTCTTGATCAGCGCCTTTGTCATCTCAAACCCTTTCTCCTCATCAAACTCAATATGCTCAGTGTTCGGGAATTTCGCCTTCGGTGACGTTGAGAGCAGCAGTGTGTGATAACACTTTGCAACCTCTACAAGTGATGGCATGATACACTGCACATCTACAACCATTGCCTCAACCGCTCCTGTTACGATTGCAAACTCCTGGTTAAGGAAATTTCCAGCAACAGGAATGCCACGCCTCATCAAAAGCTCATTCGCAGTGCAGCACATCCCGCAGAGATTGATACCAGTAGCTCCTTCCATCTTTGCAAGTTCCACGAGTTCTGAGTCCTCTACCGCTTCTGCAAGCATCTCAGAAAGAATCGGCTCATGTCCGTGCACCACGATGTTGACCTTCTTCTCATCGAGCACTCCGAGATTCACCCTCGATGTTACAGGTTTTGGTGTTCCAAAAAGAACATCAGAAAGTTCTGTTGCAACCAAGTGTCAATAGCGGTCTAATTTTCCCCATTTTCAGCGGGATAATATTCCCCAGTTGACAATCTTGGGTAAAAACCCCAAGGTTGTGAACAATGATAGAAATGGAGGATTGGTTTATGTTACGAGAACTACATGCACAGGGTTTGAGCCTGTCTTAGACACTACTTAAGCTAAAACTTATCTGTCTGCAATTTTTTACACTTTTAATATGGTCACCCGCACTCGAAAACACTTTTTCTCAAAGTAGTAACTAAGACTTTTAATAGGGTCAATAGATAACTATTTATACCATTAGAGTATATAAGTAACTAAGACTAAAACCAAGGAGAGGATAACCATTTTCCTATCAAAAAGACCCCGAAAAGGAATCACATATTACATAGTGGATCGAACCTACAAAGAACAGGGAAAGCTCAAACATCAGACGATGTTATATGTGGGACGTTTAGACAACCTCACCAGAGAAAGAAAAATCGAACTTGAAAAAAAGCTTCAAGAATTAAAAGAACCAAAGCTCTTAGACTCATTTTATCAAGAAATAAACCGGCTTGGATACAAAGAAAGCCGTTATCTAATAGACGATATCAGCATCAAAGAAGTACTGGATTTTGGTGATGTAGCGGCACAGCATAAGATATTCGAAAAGGTGCTTCCGATCTTACTAAACATCAAACCCTCTGAAGTAAATGATAAACTATTCTTGAGAACATTTCCCTATCTGCAGGAAAAAACCACAATACCCATCCAAAAAGAGATCTATGACAAAATAACCCAAGTA
>JBGOYM010000002.1:0-23663 GCA_041479675.1 Candidatus Methanoperedens sp. | reverse complement strand
CTATGGAAGCAATGGATGCCAGTGGTGTTCTGAAAGAAGCCGCTAACTATACTGATAACAAAGGGTTTGCAGGATTGTACGATTTCTTTTCAGGAGTTAATGTATACGATGTAACCCACTGTGTCGGAGAAAACTATAGGGTAGTTATCAGGAGTGCAGATGCGAACGGCAGCACGTTTGTCATTCAGGGAATCGGACTGCTTGTAATATATGAATGCCAGGATTGCCCGCTTGTTGAGTACTGGGTCAATGAGGGTGCTGATATGCTCTATGCAGACTACGGCATCACTCCAGGGATGGCAACCAGTAAGATATACTTTAACGGAGACGTGGATCTAAAAAATATAAAAAAAGCTTCCTTAATAACCGCAGCTCCATCAGCGGGATATACGGCTAGTGGAGAAACTGCCCACAACAGGCTCTATTTTAACGAAGAGGAGAGCGGACTTGGCAGCTTTTCATTCCTGAAGGAATTGCTTAAATTGGTGTTCAGATACGAGAGCGGAATCTGGAGTGATGTGTATTTTTCAAACGATATCGTCCAGATTGGAGTTGATGAGCGGGATGTTACCAATTATATGAAGCCATCAAACAATTTTGCCGCAGTACAGGATAACCACGATTATATGATGCTTACTAATGCAATACTGTACATAGAGGAGAATCGCTAATGATGGTTAATACGAGGGATTTAACAAAGTATTACTCTCAAGGCAAAGAAAAAGTAGTTGCTCTTGAAGGCGTAAATTTAACCATTGAGGAAAGTGAGATCATCTCGGTCATTGGCCCATCGGGTTCCGGGAAATCCACGCTTTTATATATTCTTGGATGCATTGATTCACCATCGAGGGGAGAGGTATCTCTAAATGGCAGCAGGGTTGATTTCAAAAATAACTCCTCGCTGGTGCTGCTGCGCAGAAAATTAATCGGGTTTGTGTTTCAAACATTTAATCTTATGCCAGCTATGAATGCTGTGCAGAACATCGAGTACCCGATGTATTTCAATAAAACTCCATGGATTAAGAGAAGAGAGCGGGCGATGATGCTGCTTGAGTCCGTAGGCTTAACAAACCGCGCCAACCATCTTCCCTCAGAGCTTTCAGGCGGCGAGCAGCAGCGTGTTGCTATAGCAAGGGCGCTTGCCAATGATCCAATGCTTATACTTGCAGACGAACCTACTGGAAACCTGGACTCTAAGACAGGAAAAACCATACTTGACCTGATGAGACGCTTAAACAAAGAAGAGGGAAAAACCATTATGTTGATAACCCATGATATGGATGTAGCACATACAGCTGATAGAGTAATCAGCATAATGGATGGGAGGATTCAATGAGGGAATTGTTTTCCTTAGCATTCAGGCAGCTTGCCAGGAAAAAACTGAGGGTATTTCTCATAGTGCTGGGAATAGCTATAGGGGTTGCAGCAGTCATTGGGGTAACCTCCCTGGGAGAAGGCTTGCGAATTCAGGCAGTCGATAAGATCAAAGCATCCCATGATCTAACAATAATAGAGGTATCGGCAGGATCAGATAAGGGAAGCACGATCCTGCTGACTGATTCAAAAATAAATGATATCAGGAGAACTGAGCATGTTATGCTGGCAGCCCAGTACGTAAAAGACCCATATGTAACGATGAACAAGACCTATCTTACTTTTAAAGGAGTTACTAAAGATTATGACCATGTTCAGAACCTGCAACTGGAAAAAGGAGACTGGTTTCAGGAAAACACCAATCAGGTCGTGCTTGGGCGAGATGCTGCCGATAAGTTGTCAAAGATAGAAAATATCAAACCTGGCGATGAGATCACTGTCATGCTCAGATTATACGGAGAGGAAGGACGTCCGAGGGATAAAACTGTGATATTCAGAATAGTTGGTGTTATGAAACCCACAGGAGGGGAACACGATAATCAGGTGATGCTTGACATTAACAAAGCAAGGGAAATGGATGAAAAGGAGGCTTATGACGGCGGCTTTATTAAAGTGGATGACCCAGCCTTTACCTCTTCTGTGAGAACTAAGATTGAGAGACTTGGATTGAAGGGGTATTCTGCTCAAGATGAAATCGATGCTGTGAACAGCCTGATGGCTGCAATAACCCTTGTTCTGGGTTTTTTCTCAGGGATATCGCTTATCGTTGGGGCATTAATGATAATAAATACAATGACAATCTCGGTTTACGAGCGTACAAAGGAAATAGGATTGTCAAAAGCTCTGGGAGCATCTGATTTTGATATCATGAAGATGTTCCTTGCAGAAAGTATGATCATTGGGGTTATGGGGGGAATACTCGGCATCTTGCTGGGATCTGCTTTTTCTATGATGATCGATATTCTGGGCAAACCCTTCCTGGTCAGCCAGCTTGGTGAAATGGGAGAAAGACTACAATCCACACGCATTACTGTTATCACCCCATCACTTCTTGTTGCCGGATTCATTATCTCTCTTGTTCTGTCGGTTGTTTCTGGCTTATATCCTGCAAGAAGGGCAGCGAAATTGAATCCGTTGGAAGCACTGCGACAGATATGAATAAAAAGCTTATCATTTTCCTTGGAATCGCAATTACTTCAATAATAATAATAATATTAACCATGGATGGAGAAAGAGGATGGAGGGGCGAGGGCACTCCTTTATATACGATTGCAGAAGGCACAATCCACGGTAGTGTTTACGTGGCTGGAGGGCATGGATATACGCAGGAGAATCCCTATGAAGAGCATTTTAATATCCCGGATGCAAAAATCAAATTTGCAAGACTTTATGTGCCTGTGTGGAACTATAATAAAGGAGATACCCTGGATGTCAGGTTGAACAATGAAAGCCTTGGAGTAAGGGAGAGACCGGATTATGTAGCTGCTTTTGGCACTGCGCAGTATGCTTATAATGTGAGCCGGAAAATCAAGAAGAGCGAAGTTAATGTGAGTGTTTCCTATAAAAATCCAAATGGCGGTCCCTACGGAGTTGTACTTGTTGTAGTTTATGAGCAACAGGATAGGTTCACAAGATTCTGGATCACAGAGGGGAACTATGCCCTGGCTTATACAACAAAAAAAGATGAAATGGCGGTTTCTTTTGGGGATGCACCTGAAAATGCCATGAATGCTGCTTTATGGACCGTGCAGGTAGCAGGTACTCCCAGGGAAAATGACATGCTCTATTTCAACTCTCGCTTTCTGGGTAAAGATGTAGCGAAGGGAAAAAACGGTTCGTATTTTGATATTGATGAATTTGATATTACGAAGGATGTAACTGCGGAAAACATTGTCAGGTTTGAAAGGGGAGGCGAGGCATATCTGCATCCATTAAATGCAATTTTAGCAGTAGAATATGATGGTCAGGGAGAAGATAATATAATCATTCATGAGCAGAGCCTGTCTGGTAAATCCGAGATTCCCCTGCCTGTAATCGCAGTAATTCTAATAACTGCAGCAGTTGTGTTATGGGCAAGGAGGAAACATTGAAAATGATTCTTGCAGCGGTGCTGCTTCTCATGGTAAGCGCTGCAGCCGGAGGGAGTGCCAATATTGAAATGGAGATTCCCCTGAGGGATCATGCCTATTCCCCTGATGTGATTGTTGCAGGCAGCACCCTGGAGAGGGGAAAAATTATCCTTGAAAATCAGGGAAGTGAACCTCTTAAAAATGTTAGTATTGAAATCAAGGTGCCTCACAGTCTGGTTTTGCAGGATTATGCAGGAAAAACGAATACGATTATTACCTCCTTCGAGGAAATTATGCAGGGTGAGTCAAGATCCATAGTATTCAGTGTAAAGCCGCCTGACTCTATCCCCCTCAGAGAGAAATCTTCTTTTGAGATCAAAGCAAGCTATGTTGATTCGACAGGCTGGCACACAGAAACTTTTTCCCACGAAATTGAGATAATTCCACCCCCTTCATGGGCGATATATGGTACTGTTCTGGCTAGCATAATTATAATTATTTTCGCACTGGTAGCTTTTGGGAAATTTCATATTCTTGAGAGATTCACAACGGTTGATCTAATCACCATAGCTCTACTTGCCGCCCTTACTGGCGTGGTTTTCAGATGGTTCTGGCAGACATTTAATGATCTCCTTGGACCTTTCGGCGGACTGCTTTCTACTATACCAACGACAGCACTGATGATCGTGGCGCTGCAGCTCGTGAGAAAACCTGGCACAGCCACGCTGCTGTTTACCACAGACCTCTTAGTGGGCATGATAATATGGGGAACAAACATCACGGTCTGGCTCGGGTGGTACATGATGGAAGGTGTGGTCGTAGATGTGCTTGTTTTCCTGTTCCGGATGGATTATGCTGACAGGCGTTCCACTGCAATCGTATATGGAATAGCCAGGAGCATGGTGGCTTACTGGACTTTCTATTTCCTGTTCGCTCCTGTTGTGTGGCATGTTTATTATGCTCCATGGTATGCATGGATGAACATAGGAATAAGCGTCATAGGGGGCATAATAGGCGGCGCAGTGGGCTACAGCACAGCAGTGAAGATGCGGGGGGCTGTTATTTGAAGTTGAGGCAGGGCAAATAATGTATTGACGAATCTCAGGGCAGTTTAATATTCATAATTCTAATGATAATGATAATAAAGGATTTATAGTAGTTATTTTTCAAAAAGAGGCCTTTATAAGAAATACTCATAGAAAAATTTATATGTGATTAGTAGCAAGTGTGAACTAATTAGTAATACTAAGTATTTCATAGGAGCAACATAAATATGAAAAAATTAGAACTTTTTGTAGCAACACTCGCATGCTTGATAATATTCATCATGCCTGCGATGGCTGCGTGGAACTATGACGGCTATGAAGTAAAGACCATGGAAAGCGGAAGCATTAAAGGTGATGTGTTTGTCAGCTATGGGGATAAGTCAGGGATAGGTGCTTCGCCGTACACTTCTAACTTTAATATTCCAGGCGGGACAGAGAAATACACAAGGCTATATGTGGGAGTTTGGGGAGGCACAGAGACAAAGACAGGCACTCTGAGCACAAAGTTCAACGGTAATACTCTTGGCACGATCAATATAGGTGGAAAAAGCGACACAAATCCCACCTATACGACCGGTACTAATCTTTACGGGAGAGGCAATGGAGTGTGGTGGGTTTCTTACAACGTTACAGGAAAAGTAACCCTGGGAGCAGCAAACGCTGCTACTGCAACAACGGGCGGGACTATCGACGGCAGAGTATATGCAATAATGCTGGTAACGGTTTACAGCGACCCATCTGAACCAGAGATACAGTACTGGATAAACGAGGGCAGCTATAACCTTCACTACTCTTCAGCCAGTTACCCTTATTTCCAGGATAAAACCTTTGTATGGTTCAACGGAAGTGCGATAACTCCTGCAAGCGCAAAGCTTACCGCTGCATATCTGGTTGGCACCAAAGGAGAGAATGATTATCTCTATTTTAATCCACCAAACGCAGGCGACTCTCCTTACAGCAATATGGCATGGAACATTGGCGCATACCGCACTAATCAATTAGGCGGGAATGATGTTGCGGATGAGAGCCAGGGTGGTTACTTTGATTTAGAGAGCTTCACATCAACAAACGATTCAACTGCGCTTAAGAACCTGATATCGAGCAATAACTATGCAGTATTCTGGAGAGGACATGATGATAACAACGACGGGCAGATCTATGCTGAATTTACGCCAGCAAACCCGGTTGAAGGAGAATCCTATGTAGGGCCGACGTTTGCTGCTCTTGTCCTGGAGAAGGCAGCAAATACATCTGTGAAACCAGACCTGATCCCAATTGCAATAAAGCCGTATCACTTTGAGTGGTGGGAGCAATATAATGCGCCAAAGGGCGATCCCTGGTTCAATCTTACCAATTATGTGAATGTTACTGTGAAGAACAACGGCTCTGGAAGCGCGGCAGGCTTCAAGGTGAAGCTGTATGCAGATGATGAACTCATAGGTGAGAAAACGATAGGCGGACTGGCGCCTGGAAGCAGTACCGAGGAGAAATTCGAGTGGAAACCCACAGGAAAAAAATCCATGTCATGGGTTGATACACCGCAGGGCTCAAAGGTAACATACACCGCAACTGATAGAACTTATATCCTGAAAGCAGCAGTGGATGAAGCAAATGAAGTCCCTGAAGAAAATGAGGCTAACAACAACCTGACAAAATCGCAAAAAGTAGTGTGGAACGGTTATACAGGTGATCAACCCCTGCAGAACTACATCAGCGGCTCAGTGAAAGGCGGGATGCTCTACACCACAGGAAACGGCGCATACCAGGGCGTAGGCAGCCCGGGCACAAAATATGGCACAAACTACAATGTTAATTACAGTTTAGAGATACCCGGTACTCCAAAACTCTCCAGGCTTTACATATACTACACCTGGGGGCAGAAGCCCAATCTGGCTCCTGAGATAGGAGTTACCCTGACCACACCTTCAGGTACTCATACGCTGAGCATGGATAAGGGCTATAATGACTACAAAGGCGAATTTGGTATATGGAGATATATGTGGGGTATGTATGCTTATAACATCACAGGATATGTAACCGGCAGCGGTAACTATGCGGTGAGCATAACAAACCTGAACAACGGCAGCGATGTGAATTTTGCCACCGAGTACGCCTTTGGTGCACCTGCTATTCTTACAGTGTATGAAAACGGGAGCATGCCCTTACGGGATTACTGGATCAATGAGGGTGCAGACCTTCTCCTCGGAGGAAGAAGGGGCGATGGAGGCTACCTTGCGTGGTCAGAAGCCATGAATAACGCAACCTTCCCGGGTAGCGTAAGCCTGAACAAAGCAACCCTGGGTATTGTGACCCCCTGGGCAGACTACGCTCCTGATGACGAGGTATATTTCAATGACCACTCGCTTGGAAGGGGAATATACTGCGGATACAATGATGCGTGCACCCAGGAAAATGGCGGACTAAGAATGACGCTGGGAACGAGCACCCAGGTATCGATAAATGCGAGCGATGTAACTTCTTCCTTAGCCGCCATCAGCAACAGGCTCACCCAGGCAGATGATGGAGATAACATGATGCCAGTGAATGCCTTCCTGCTGGTTAATGCAGCCGAAGGCGTGCCTGATTTCAGCATCAGCGTCTCGCCCAACAGCGCAAGCGTTATCAAGGGCGGGTCAACGAACGCGTCTGCAACCGTGACGAGCATTCTGGGCTATGATAAGAATGTGACGCTTGGCACATCAGGGATCCCGCCCAATACGACCATCAGCTTTACTCCTAAAAAAGGCAAGGCAACCTTTTCTTCAACCATGCTTGTGAAAACAGACAAATCCACTCCAGTGGGCAACTATCCGATAACCATAACAGGTACGGGTGATGACGCAAAGGTGCGAAATACCATCTTCACGCTGAAGGTTACCGAAGCAGCAGGAGGGGCAAACGCAAGCGTGAGCCTCAGAACAAATATCATACCAGCCATAGCTATCGAGGTATCTCCCTCCAGCATAAACTTCGGTGAACTCTCACCGGGAGAAACGAGCGGCGGCAGCAGCCTCACGGTCAGGAACAGGGGTGGCTTCAGCATCAATGTAAGCGCCGAGGTCACAGACAGTGCAGAGAACCTTTTCGTAAATGGAGCGCTGCTCAATGATAAATTGTGGAGCCTCTACAGTGCAGTGATCCCGAAGAGCGGCGATAATAAGCCAGTGGCGAAACTGCATGTGCCTGAGGACTATGCGGGTGCAGGAAACAAAGAGGGTACAATGATGTTCTGGGCAAAGAAATCATAGAACATTTTTATTTATCTGGAGGAAAAAATATGAATTGGAAAAACAAAAAAAAATTTACAATGGTATTATTAGTCCTGTTGATGTCAGGGATGACACAATCCCTTGCAGCAGCAGCGACTTCTGTATCAATGGACGATGTAACTCTTGACCAGGGAAAAAATGTCACTGTCAGCTTAATGCTTACTGGCATTACCAATTATGGTACAGGCAAGATCAATGTTGAATATGATTCATCTGTAGCCAAAGTCACAGATGTGGTGGGAAATGGTAAATCTACGTTAGTGGCCTGGAATGCCAATAATCCCGGTAAAGTGATCATAACTGCATGGAATACAGCGGGAACAAGCGGGGATCTTGCTTTCGCTGATGTGACCTTCATGGCACTGGGAAGTAATGGCAGTTCGACTCCATTGACCTTAATAGTTGATAAGCTGGTGGACACAAGCTATGCAGATATAACCCGGGATATTAAAAGCGGCTCATTGACAATATCCGGAACGCTGTCACCTGATTTTGGTGTCAGCGTCTTACCAGGCACTGCAAGCGTTATCAAGGGCGGGTCAACAAGCGCAACTGTAACTCTGACGAACATTCTTGGCTATGACAAGAATGTGACCCTGAGCGCATCAGGAATGCCGCTTAACACAACCATCAGCTTTACTCCTGAAAAGAGCAAGCCCAACTATACCTCAACCATGCTTGTGAAAACAAACAGTTCCACTCCAGTGGGCAATTATCCTATAACCATAACAGGTACGGGTGATGACGCGAAGGTACACAGTACCTCCTTTATGCTCAATGTTACCACAACAACAGGAGGAGGAGCAAATGCAAAGGTAACGCTTGGTGCAACCATAAGACCTGCAATAGCTATTGAAGTGACACCATCGGCAATAGACTTTGGCGATCTTGAACCAGGAGGAACAAGTGACGGTAAAAACCTCACAGTCAGGAACAAAGGTGGCTACAGCATCAACGTGAGCGCCGAAGTCACAGACATCGCAGAGGAACTGTTCGTGAATGGGATGGCGCTGAACGATAAATCATGGAGCGTTTACGGCGCAGTGATCCCAAAGAACGGCGACGACAATCCGGTAGCTAAACTGCATGTGCCTGATAACTATGCAGGTGCAGGACACAAAGAAGGAAGACTGATGTTCTGGGCTAAGAAAGCCTAGAACATTTTTATTTATCTGGAGGAAAAAATATGAAACGAATGAAAATAGCTTTGCTGCCACTTGTACTCTGTTTACTGGCAGGAGCGGCAACAGCAAGCTACAACTATGACGGATTCCAGTTGAACACGGTTTCCTCAGGAAGCGTGTATGGCGGCGTATTTGTCAGCTATGGAGATAAGGCTGGATACGCTGTAACACCTTACACAACCAACTACAGTGTGCCAGATGGAAATGCCAGCTGGGGGCGCTTATATGTTGGAGTTTGGGGAGGAACTTCAACCAAAACAGGCTGGGTAAATACAACCCTCAATAATGTAGTGGTTGGAAATATTTCCCTGGGAGGAGAAGAAGATGCAAATCCCACATATTCTGAGGGAATCAACGTGTATTCCAGCGGAAATGGCGTGTGGTGGGTATCCTATAACGTGAAGAACAATATCACCATGGGAGCCATCAACACTGCTATTGCAAGGACAGGTGGACTCATCTCAGGACAAGTTTACGGGATCGTACTTGCGGCAGCATATAACGATACAGATGGTGCAGGATTAATGACCCAGTACTGGATAAATGAAGGCAACTTCAACCTGCACGGCACGGGTCCAGGTGTTCCATATGAGCTGAATAATACAAGTGCGCTGTTCAATGGCGCTATTGACAGCAAATACACAAATGCCAAACTGAACACAGTCTATCTCACCGGTACATCAGGTGAACCTGATTATCTTTACTTCAATGCAGTGCAGGATTATCACCGCACGCACCAGCTCGGAGATGACGGCAACGAAACAATTGGCAGTGACGATATTGCCAGGGGTGCCACGGGTATGGGTCAATTTTTTGACTTCCTCAACTTCGATGTGACAAACCTGATCAGTCCGAATAATAATTTTGCAAGCTACTGGCGTGGACACGATGACAACGGCGACGGAGTGATCTCATCGGATTACGGAATTGGCGGTCTTGAAGGCGAAGCGTATGTGCATCCCGTGCTCTCTGTGCTGACAGTGAATACCACAAGACAGCATCTGACAAGGGGATTGGTAGGCAATGTTCTAGGCAATATTCCCAATATGTTCAGCATTCCTGTGGTGAACAGCGAACCCATCAGCACTGCATTGTCTTCCATAAACTCGAACTATAGAAAAGTATTACGATATAACTCAACTATAAAAGCATGGGAAAAATATGACAAGCTTTATCCGGACCCTCCAATTAGTCAATTCACAACTATAGACCCGGGAATTGGCTATCAGATATCACCCACAAGTGACTGCACGCTTACATGGGATTCTTAACCCATGTTCTTTATTTTTATTTTTGAGAAAAGAATATGTTCCTGCGTGGTTCAAATCCACAAGGGGGCGAAACAAGAAAGCTGGAACTAAGAGAGAAGTTTTTTAGTTGCCAGTTTTAACGACAAGCAAAGAAATTTGGGAGATGAAAAAATGAAACATAAGAAATTAACGAAAATATCTACTCCGATAATTGCCGTGCTGTTGGCAATCGCAATAGCATTTACGGCAACACCGTCATCGGCAGTAGGTGTTGATATTGAAGGAAATGGATACTATGGAGATAATTCGCCAGCAAATTTTGACTCAGTTCGTATAATCAATACGAATACAAATATAGAATGGAATCAGACAACTGTAGTAGCAGTTGGTATAACCGGAAATTATTATTCACGACTTTTAGATTATACTAATGATATCAATGATGGTCATATACTGAGAATCATAGCTACAAATGGATCATCGACAAATGACTCAAATATAACATATAATGGTGGTTCAGGAGGCCTTGTATACGACATCACTTTCCCGACTCCAGTGATAGGGTCACCAGACCTGATTGTGCAGAGCGTCACACCTAACGCAAACGGCCTTGCTAACTATTACTTAGCAAACGAGAGCAATGACATCAATGCAACCATAAAGAACAATGGCACTGTTAATGCAGGCGCATTCAACGTGAGCTTTGTTGTTGACAGCTTCAGCGGACAGGTACGGGTTACGGGAGGATTGATTGCAGGTGCTTCTACAACTGTAACAGTCACCGATCCAACGATAAGAAATAATGGCACTTCAGTAACGATAGATGTATTTGCAGACTCCAATACCGAGGTTAGCGAGTCAAATGAGACCAACAACAACAAAAGCTTAACCAAGACAGTTTATAATAACGGATGGAAAGGAAAACGATACACTGGCGGCAGTGATATATCCTCCTGGAAGACCTTTGATCTTAAGGGCGACCTGGTGTATTCGGTCGGGGATAGCCACTATGTGTCTGGATCAACTTATCCACTCTGGACAAACGATATTGTCAATTGGACAGTTGGCGACCTGAGTGTCAATGGACCCGTTACAGAAGCAAGATTGTACGTGCCGTTCACATACGAAAAGATCGATGCGGCAACTTATACGCATATGGAATTCAACGGATATCCGCAGACACTGGATAAGCTCTACAGGGATCAGAAAACTTACTCTACTGGCTCTCCATACGGAATGCTCGTGTATAATGTAACTGATGATTTCAGTATAAGCGGCAATGTAGCGAATATTTCCAATTCATGGCATCTCGGCGGCAACATATCCCTGCGCGGCATGGTTCTCGTAGTAGTATATCAGAATGACAGCCAACCACTAAGAAAGATAATTATTAACGAAGAATTCGATATGCTCTATGGTGCTTCAACCTATTCCACAACACCAGCGGAAGCAACTGCATATGCGCCATTCGGAAATATCGACACGTCAACGTATAGCGTTGGCAGGCTCATAACAATGGCACCAGGTGCAGGTCCAAATGAAGGTGAATTGCTCGTGAATGATGATCCAGTGAGCAATAATGTGTGGAATTATGCAGGCACCACGGAGATAGGAATAGATGACCGTTATGTGAATTCATCTTTGCATTCAACAGACAACTTAGTTGGATTCCAGAGCAGCGCAGACTGGATGGAAGCAAGCAATGCGATCCTTGTTCTCGAAACGGTACCACCCACAGTCACTATCAACCAGGCTATCGGACAGGTCGATCCGACCACTGCCAGTACCATCAATTTCACAGTAGTATTCAGTAAACTAGTTACAGATTTCTTAACAGGCGATGTGAACCTGAGCGGCACTGCTGTAGCAACAACTGCAACAGTCACCGGCAGCGGTACAACCTATAATGTAGAAGTCAGCGGGATGACTGCCACAGGAACTGTGATCGCTAGCATTGATGCAGGCAAGGCTCATGATACATCAGGAAACGCTAATACTCCATCGACGAGCAGTGATAATTCAGTGCTCTTTAATAAGGAGATAATAATAGACCTGGGCGTCTCCTATAACACATCAGTAGGAAGCACTATCACGGTACCGATCACAGCGAATCAGTTCGCTGATTCATACGGCACAATAACTATGGAATTCAGGTATGATCAAAGTAAATTCAATGTTATTGCTGTCAATGACGGTGATCATTCCACAGTACAAGCCTACAACGATAATCCCGCCACTGGTAAACTAAATATTTCTGCAATGAATACTGGAGGTGTAACGGGAGATGTAGTGCTTGCTAACGTTGTACTGGGAGTAGAGGCTGGAAGTGACACTAGCTCTGTGCTTACCCTGGTTGTTAAACTGTTACAGGATATCCATGGAGAAACGATAGTATCTATCACAGAGCCTGTTACGGTAAATATCAGAGATCCATCTACCCAAATAAAAGTTGAAACTGCGACCTCTACACCTGTGTCTTCTCTGGGCAAAAGTCTTTATGCCATTCTAAACGATAATGGCAGATCAAGGCACACCGGAGATAACGAGACAGTGATCAGTGCTTATGTAACCGGTGTGGGAATAAGTACAGTCACTGTTAACCTCGCAGCCATAGGCGGTTCATCCACAACCACGATGACGCATCAAGGTTCAGGCATCTATAATGTGACTGCAAAAGCTACAGGTGATGTCGGAGTCAACGGTCTCCATAACTTTGTCGTGACTGCCACAGACAACATAGGCCGTACAGCCACCAGATATACCAACAGTCTTACAATATACAGGCGCGGTGATGTAGTGAGGGACAACGACGTTGATGTTCTTGATGCTTACTATATTGCACGAGAAAGCGTGGGCCTGGAGACACCGAACAGGGATCTCTTCAATTTCGTTGGCGATGTGATGCCGGCATCTGGCGACAGCAGTCACACAGTCGATATGAGCGATGCCCTCTATATAGCGAGGTACGACGCAGGTCTTGAACCAGCAGCACCGTAAATCATACCACAATTTGATGCCCCGGACGGGGCATCTCTTTTTTTTCTATGATGAAATAACAAAAATAACAAAAATGATTATTATGAAAAAATATATTCTATTTATATTTCTAACCGCATTGCTTTTTAGTACTAATTCATCCGCAGCTGTGGCTTCGTATGTCTCAATAGGAAACCTTTCTGCAGTATCAGGTTCTGTCATAGATGCAGTGGTAGAGTTAAATACCACGAAAAACTATGGCGCAGGAACAATAACAATTGACTTCATGCCCGATATCCTGGAAGTAACAGGTGTAAAGGACGGTTTAGGTTCCACTATTGTTGCCGGGAATCCTGATAATAACAAAGGAACTGTCAATATATCTGCATGGAATTTACAAGGTACAAATGGGAGTATCGGTTTTGCGATAATATCCTTCACAGCGAAAAATCCTGGAAAGTCACAGTTGAATATCACAATAAATACTTTAGCGGATTTTGACTATGTAGAATTCAAATCATCCACATCCATTATCAACGGGAGTATCACTGTTTCCGGCTCTCAAAGCCCGACTTCCAGTTCCTCGGGCGGTGGGGGCGGAGGAGGTGTAGGTGGCGGTACTTCAGGCGAAGCATATGAAAACATCATATTAAAGGAAAAACATGATCTGTATATTTATAAAGATAAGACTACATCATATCGATTTGCAGGGCAGGATAATCCCATCGAGTGTGTTAATATCACTGGCAATGTCAATGCTGGAGAGATCACTGCATCAGTCGAAGTCCTGCGAAATACATCCAGGTTGCTGAACCAATCGCCGCCCGGCATTGCTTTCAGAAACGTCAATATATGGATCGGAACATCTGGTTTTGCATATCCACAAAACATAAAGAGCGCCACAATAAATTTTAAAATAGATAAAGAATGGCTTGAAAAAAATAATATCGCTGCAAGCTCCATAAAACTTATGCGCTACTCGAATATGTGGAATGATCTGCCCACCCGGCAAATTGAAAGTACAGAGAAAGAAATTCATTATCAGGCAGATACTGAAGGCTTCACATTCTTTGCAATAACAGGCGAAACAAGCGCACTGCCATCTGCTGGAATTGCCGGTCAGGAAAAGCCCGGAGCAAAAGAGACCCAGGTGCAAACAACAGCAGAAAAATTGCCAGCGGAAGAACCGGGATTTGAGGTGTTTTTTGCAGGTGTTTGCTTACTGCTTGTCTATTTTGTAAGGAAAAATAGATAATAATAGCAAACAGGAAGATATATATCTCATGAATATAACATGAGATGTTACCTATTTGCATTGGAGTAATACTTTATGTCTGGAAAAAAATGGATTTTCATACTGATGCTCGGTCTGCTATTTATTCCTGATACGTCAGCCGTTGGAGTGGGGGTTGCTCCTGCTGAATTGAATTTCAGCGTACAGGTGGGAAGCTCTGATTCCAGGATTCTTTATGTCATCAATACAGGGACTGAGGAATCAGGTTATAGAGTATATGTGGACGAGAAATACAGGGATTGGTTTACCATCTCGCCTGAGAATTTCACATTAGCTCCGGACGAAAATAAAGCAGTGCAGATCTCGCTTTCACCCCCCATCAGCGCAAGCGGGAATTTCAACATTCTGGTCTATGCAGTATCTTACTCACCCTCTTCTGAATTCAAGGTGGGCGGAGGGATAAAGGTTCCTGCCAATGTAAAAGTATCAAACTCCGGGCTCCTGATGATTTCAGGCGTTTTAATAACAATAGGATTTGTTTATTATGTGAGCCAAAAAAAAAAAGAATGAGGATAGCAGCAGCCAGCATCGGGGTTGTGTTGATACTAATCATGCCGGCGATGGCTGCGTGGAACTATGACGGCTATGAAGTAGAGACCATGGAAAGCGGAAACATTACAGGCGATGTGTATATCAGTTATGGCGATAAGTCAGGGATAGGCAGTTCGCCATATACCTCTAACTTCAATGTTCCAGCAGGAACTGAAAAATACTCAAGGTTGTATGTAGGAGTGTGGGGGGGCACAGAAACAAAGACAGGCACTTTGAGCACAGTGTTTAACGGCAATGATCTCGGCACAATCAATATCGGCGGCAAAACAGATACCAATCCCACCTACACAAGTGGTACTAATGTTTATGGCAGAGGCAACGGAGTGTGGTGGGTTTCTTACAACGTTACAGGCGAGAATGTAACCATGGGAGAAACAAATTCTGCAACTGCCACAACTGGCGGAAATATCGACGGGAGAGTATATGCAATAGTGCTGGTAACTGTTTACAGAGACCCATCAGAACCTGAGATACAGTACTGGATAAACGAGGGAAGTTATAACCTTCATTACTCCTCAGCCAGCTATCCTTATGTGCAGGATAAAACCTTTGTTTGGTTCAACGGGACTAATACTAATATAACCCCTGCAAGCGCAAGACTCAGCGCCGCATATCTGGTTGGCACCAAAGAAGAGCCTGATTATTTGTACTTCAATCCGCCTGATGCCGGTGATTCGCCTTATAAAAATATGGCATGGAATATTGCAAAGTATGAAGAATACGAACTGGGTGGCAGCGATGTTGCAGACGCAAGCAATGGAGAATACTTTGACTTTGAGACCTTTACTTCCACAAAGGGAAAAAAACCTCTCAAGGATCTGATAGAGAATAATAGCTACGCCGTCTTCTGGCGAGGGCATGACGATAACAATGACGGAAATATTTATGCAGAATTTACGCCAGCAAACCTGGTGGAAGGAGAATCCTATGTAGGACCTGTGCTTGCTGTGCTTATATTAAGCGAAGGAGCATTAAGCGAAGGCGCTGAGACTGAAGAAGACCCTGATCTTGTAGTTTCTAATGTAGCACTTCCAATAGTATCCACGGGAAAGGTCAATACCATCAGCGCTACAATAGAAAATACTGGCAGAGGAACTGCATACGGCGGAAGTGCGGCTCTCTATGTGGACGGAGCAGTGGTTTATTCAGCCTCTATATCATCGCTGGGTGCTGGAAAAAACAAAACCGTGGATTTTAGCTGGAAGCCAGTGAATGAGGGGAAGTATGTGCTCTTTGTATCCGCTGACCCGAACAATGCGATAAAAGAGGTTTGCGAGACGAACAACAATAATACTCCTCTTACCGTGAATGTGATCGATCTCACGCCGCCAAAGCTCACAATATCTCGCCCTAAGAATGGAGAGACACTGGATGAGGATATCGCTGCGATCAGCGGAAGCGTAGAGGATGCGAGTAAAAACATCAGGGTAATTGTGAACGGGGCTGCTGCTTCTCTCTCAGGAACAGGCTGGAATGCCAAGGTTTCTCTTTCTCAGGGATACAATAAGATCACAGTTAGCGCCATCGATGGGGCAAATAATACAGCTACAGAATTTGTAGAGGTAAAATCAAGGGGCATACCTTCTGCTGCTATCAGTGCAGAGAGCGCAGGCGAAAATATAACAATTAACGAGACAGATGCTAAAACCAGCAAATCATTTCTCGTGTATGGTTTTGCGGCGCTGGTAATCATTATTCTCTTAATAGCTGTCTCTGTCTACTGGCTGAGGAGGCGGCATGAATAAAATTATTTTATTTGTAATGATAATCAATATCTGCATTCTGACTGCCTCAGCCGAAGAATGGGACAGCGCCACGTTCACTCTGAGCATGGAGAATCCTGCTGCTTACAAGGGAAATTATACACTTGAGGTGTTGGATTTTGATGGTTACGGCATGGCTGCGCTGAATATATCCCGCGATGGAATATTTATTGGCAGTGCGTCTCTTGAAAATAATGATGCTGACTGGTATTATTTTGATAACGGCAGGATCAGGCTGAAAAGTGAGAATATTACTGATATGAGGGTCATGCCAACCTTCGGGAGCATTTATTCTCCTCAGGCTAAGCTCACCTTTGCCACAGAAAAAACTCCAAATAATCCAACATCGTTAGCACTGAGCATTTCCATGGACAAAAAAGAATACCTCCTCGATCAGGAAATAATTGCCGCCATAGATGTCAGAAATGTAGGAGAGACAAAAGCTAATGATATAAATTTAAAACTCAACTCAGACCTATTGATTCAGGGATCACCTCAGAGCTTTAACCTCGATGACGGAGAGCAGAAGTCTCTGGAAATCAAGTTTAGGTTTCCTCCTCTGTCAAAGGCATCATATGACATAGCTGTAAATACAAGCTGGAGCGATGAGCACGGTGCAAGATATTTCATTGAAGATTCACAGACAGTGCAGTTAAAATTGCCTCTTGAGATACGAAAAAGCGCAACAGGCGAGGTAAAGCTTGGAAAACAGGCATATGTCTCTTTAAGCGTGGAGAACGTTCAAACCATTCCCCTCAGAGTCAGTTTGAGCGATGCCCTCCCTGTATCTTTTACGCCTGTTAATGGAAGTATCACAGAGAATAAAACTAACTTGAGATGGGAGTTCGATATTGCGCCCGGAAAGACAAAGGTATTTACCTACCAGATGATCCCCTCACAGGCTGGTGCTCACATGCTCCCCAAAGCACATGCAGCATACCTCTGGGGAGGAGAAGAATACACAAACAGTTCAAAAACCGAGAATATAATCCTTGTTTATAAGGGTCTTTCATATGAAGAGCATGAATTTGGCACTACACCAGATGCCGCTCCCGAACCTGATATTATAGAGGTCTCGTCTGGAAAGGACTTTTCAAACTGGGTAGATGCCAGCGGCTTTGCCCTGAGGGATATAAAGGTAAAAAATGATACCTTAAATGTTTTTGTATTCATACCCGGAGGCACTAAAATACTCGCTAACGGCACTCGCCTTACAAGAATAACAATTGAGGAGACAAAGCCGCCAAAGATCCCCTCCAATCTCATAATGGTGGGGGAGACTTACTATCACCTTGTGCCTGATGAAGCTACCTTTGTTCCTTTCATCTATTTCAACGTCCCATTCAAAGCTTCAATGACAGATTCTCCATCTATTTATCGATACAATGGAAACTGGAACTCGGCTGGAGGCACAGTAAATGGCTCCAGAGTGTATACAAATCTGAGCAGTTTCTCGGTTTATGCAGTATTCGTGGAATCCTCTCATGAGGTGAAAATGAGTGCAACCATTCGTCCAGCTATCTCTATTGAGGTAACTCCTTCGGACATAGATTTTGGAGCGTTAGCGCCGGGTGATTTCAGCAGTAAAAGTAATTTATCGATAAAAAACAGGGGGGCAAGCAGCATATCAGTAACAGCGACTGTGACAGATGATGCTGGGAATCTGTACGTGGATGGACTGGATATAGACGATAAACCATGGAAATCCTTCTCTCAGATCGTTTTAAAAAATGATTCAAAAATAGCATCGATAGCCCTGAAAGTTCCGGAAATCTATGAAGGCGTAGGAAGCAAAGAGGGAAGGCTTATGTTCTGGGCTGAAAGATAAAAAAATTAAATTAATAAGGAGGAAAATATGTATAAAAAAATCATAATGGTGCTGTGTTTGCTTGCATTGCCTGCGAATGCCACCCAGGCAGATCTTAGCGTAAGCGCAGTGAATGCCTACCACTACAGCAGCGATAAAAACGGTTTTGCCTGGTTCAACCTCACCGATTATGTGGATGTTGAAGTAAAAAATTCAGGCTCAGGAGATGCAGGGAGATTTGCTGTCAGGCTTTCTGTTAATGACGATCTATTGGGAGAGCAGGCTGTAACTCTTGCAGCAGGTGAAAGCAGGATTCTGGTTTTCAACTGGACTCCCGTGGGCATAGATGAGCAGGACAAAGGTACTCCCATAACGTATAGTCTGGCTGTTGAAGTTGATCCCTACAATAAAGTGGATGAGGCGGATAAGACCAATAACAAAATGACGGTGACAGAGACCGTTAAATACAATGGTTATATGGCAGATGAGCCGCTTCATACCTTTGCTCATGGTATTCTGCACGGCGGCATATACTTCACAACAGGAGATGGTGTCTATATGGGTCTATACAAACCCGGTGATGCTCAGACAGTGCACTATAACATAGACGTCCCTTCAACAAGCAGCGTTAAGCTTGCGAGGCTGAATGTTTATCATACATGGTGCAAGAACTGCGATCCCTATCCAGAGATAAAGATAGAGGTTACCAATTCGACAGGCACATATACTGTGATGCCGCTGGTAACGTACAATGACCTCTCCGGCTCATTCTCAGGCTTTAACCTGCCCTGGGGAAACTATGTGTTCGACCTGACATCTTATATCACAGATAGAGGCAGCTACACAGTAAAAGTTATCAATAGCGGTACTGGCAGTCATAATTTCGTTACTGCAGCGCCGGGACTCATGGTTCTTTACGAGGATAACAGCATGCCTTTAATAGAGTACTGGCTTGCCGAAGGTGCGGACGTGCTCATGGGAGGGCGCAGGAGCGATTCTGGCAGCTATCTTGCCTCTGAAGAAAGCATCAATAACGCAACCTTCGCAAGCGATATCGACCCTGGAAATGTGAACCGCGCGGCACTTGGTGTTATAAGCCCATGGGGTGGAGCAGCATGGTCGCAGGGCATGGGCAGCAGTCTGTATTTCAATGACAAACTGATTGGCACTGATGTTTATCATGGATATAATGCCAACTATGAGGAGAGCATGGGTGCTGTTAAGTTCTCAATAGGACCAAATCCATGGCAGGCGCAGGTAGGCGCAAACCTCACAGACGTGACAGGATACCTGAGATCAGGCAATAACGTGGTTGGTCAGATGGATAACGGAGACAACATGATGCCCAGCAATGCCTTCTTAGTAATGACTTTAAAAGCTGCTCCAACCTCAACTCCCCAGGTGATGTCAAGCTCAGTACCAGAAGCGCAGAATGCAGCAAAAACTCCGGGATTTGAGGTAATACCCTCTCTTGCATCATTTTTGGCAGTTGTAAGCTTACTCGGACATATGAGTAAAAAAAAGAGGAAGTGAAGAAAATGCTATTTTGCACCTCTGCTGAAGCCTACTGTAGGGGGGAATCATGAAGCATTTCAATACCTCCTACCCCTTCTCAGCCATCGTCGGGCAGGAGAGGATGAAAAAAGCTCTGCTGCTGAATGCAATAAATCCTAAGATCGGCGGTGTGCTGATAAAAGGCGAAAAAGGAACCGCAAAATCCACAGCCGTAAGAGCGCTTGCAGATCTTCTGCCAGAGATAGAGGTTGTACAGGATTGCGTTTTCGGGTGTAATCCTGATGAGCCCAACGAGATGTGCGAACAATGCTTGGAGAAATCTGAGCCAAAAATTGATATTCGGAAGATGAAGGTTATTAATCTTCCTATTGGTTCAACCGAAGACAGGGTAGTAGGGACGCTGGATATCGAGCATGCCATTAAGAAAGGCGAAAAGAAATTCGAACCCGGAATACTTGCAGATGCACACAGGAATATTCTTTATGTAGATGAAGTCAACCTGCTTGATGATCATATCGTGGATGTGCTGCTCGATGCGGCTGCCATGGGCGTGAATATTATCGAACGGGAGGGAGTATCCCACTCCCATCCCTCCTCCTTCATATTGATAGGAACGATGAATCCGGAAGAAGGGGAACTTAGACCACAGTTGCTTGACAGGTTTGGGTTATGTGCCGAGATCGAGGGGATAAACGATGCTGAGGCAAGGGTGGAGATAATAAAAAGACGGATGGATTACGAAAAAGATCCTGAGGGCTTTGCAAAAGAATGGAGGAATGAAGACGAAGAGTTAAGAGAAAGGATAGTTCTGGCAAAAGGACTGCTTCCAGCCGTTAAAGTTGAAGAGGACATGTTGAAGTTGATAGCTCATATCTGCATTGATATGGCTGTGGATGGGCATCGCGCCGATATAGCCATGATGAAAACCGCAGCCACCATTGCAGCGTTCCATGAAAGGAATGAAGTAACAGAGGAAGATGTGAAGGAAGCGGCTGAACTTGTTTTACCTCACAGGATGCGCCGCAAACCTTTCAGCGAGCAAAAAATGGAACAGGAAAAGCTTGAGCAGTCGATCCAGAAACATAAAGAACAAAAGCAGAAGCATGAACATGAGCATACCCAGAGCCAGAAAACAGAGGAAGTTCCGGATTCTTCCTCAGAAACATTTTTTGAAGCAGGAGAGCCATTCAAAGTCAACCAGACAGTATTGAAAATCGATAAAAAAGATTCATTTGCTAGGAAAGGTTCGGGACGAAGGAGTAAAACGATTACAGGAGAAGGAAGGCATGTTAAAAGTATCATCCCTTATGGAAAAGTCAAAGATCTGGCATTTGGCGCAACTTTCAGGGCAGCAGCACCTTATCAATTAAATCGGAAGGGAGAACTTGCGATCAATATAGAGACCGGAGATTTGCGGGAGAAGGTCAGGGAAAGAAAGATCGGGAATACCTTGCTCTTTGTGGTTGACGCAAGCGGCAGCATGGGAGCGCAGTCAAGGATGACCGCTGCCAAGGGTGCGGTTCTCTCGCTCCTGGTGGATGCCTACCAGAAAAGGGACAGGGTAGGGCTTGTGGCTTTCAAAGGAAATAAAGCTGAGGTTTTACTTCCACCCACCTCAAGCGTGGAACTTGCCAGGAAATACCTGCAAAGCCTGCCCACGGGAGGGAAAACACCGCTATCGCAGGGATTGCTCAGGGGCTATGAGATTCTGAGCAACGAGATGCAAAGAGATAAGAATGTTCTTCCTTTATTGATACTGGTCTCTGACGGCAAAGCAAATGCAGGCATGGGGGGAAATCCGCTTGAAGAAGCCAAGCAAATAGCCTCCCAGATCAAAAAAACCGGGATAAGATCACTTGTCATAGATGCAGAACAGAGTTTCATTGGTCTGGGCTTAGCCCGGGAACTATCCAACGAGCTTGGAGCAAAGTACCTGAAACTTGAGGAGTTAAGAGCTGAGGAAATAGTGGGCAGCATCAGGGATATAGGAATGCAGGAAACTTGACAAAAGTAGCGATATCCATTCCAGGAGACCTTCTTGGAAGGTTTGCTTGGCTTTTTCTAAAACTTTAACATGCTTTTAAGCATTTTCAGGCGAGTGGTGCTGCTCAATGCCTTGAATATATCATTGCTCATATAGGTAACAATTGTTGCTCAAAAAGTTAAGTACTTTTCCTTTTGTGCTGATACTTAGAAATATGTCTAAAATATCTTTATTTATTATACTGCTAAGTCTGAGCTTTGTCCAAAACGTGCAAGCCTACCCGATTAACGTTACTGATGATTTCGGTTATAATGTTACTATTAATAGTGCGAATAGAATTGTCTCTCTTGCCCCAAGCAACACCGAGATATTATTTGCAGTGGGTGCCGGCAGCAGGGTTGTGGGGGTAACAGACTTTTGCGATTACCCTCCTGAAGTAGAAAATATCTTCAGTATAGGCGGCTATGCGATTATCACTAAAGAAGCCGTAGTAAATCTGACTCCTGACCTTGTTCTTGCTGCCTATGGTAATCCCGAGCTTATAATCAATCAACTGCGGGGCTTAAACCTGACTGTGGTTGCCCTTAATCCAAAGAATACAGAGGATATAATCAGGAATATCTTGCTGGTGGGGAACATTACAGAAAATGATGCAAATGCTTCTACGGTTGCAGAAAATATGAGGCAAGAGATCAAAAATATCACAGATGTTACAAATAATCTCTCAGAAAATCAAAAAGCTAAGGTACTCTACATTGTCTGGGACGATCCTATGTATGCAGCAGGTAAGGGCACGTATGCTGACGACCTTATCAAAAAGGCTGGGGGAATAAATATTGTTGAGTCAAGCGGCTGGCCTGTCATGAGCCTTGAGAGCGTAGTTGCTAAGAATCCACAGATAATAATAACCTCAGGCATGGGAGCAGGCGGCGAAGCTATGAGAGCCAGGATAATAAATAATACTGTGCTCGCTCAGACAGATGCAGTCAGAGCTGATAGAGTATATGCGGTAGCTGATCCAAACATAATCGAGCGCCCATCACCAAGAATTACAAAAGGATTACAAGAATTATATAAATACAGAACTAAATATATCCTCACAATCTGGGGCAATAGCAGGACAAATGATAAGTCCACAAGCATCACGATAAACAAGTTAGAGACCGTGCGCTTCAATGCTACAGCAAATCAGATCGTAACATGGAAATGGTATGTAAATGACGTTGACCAGAACAATAGCTTTGACAACTATAGCTATAACTTTGCTTCAGCAGGTACTTACACTGTCAGGGCGAATGCTTCCAATGGAACTTCAGATGCAATAACCTGGAATATTAATGTTCAAACAAGCAGCGCAGGGCCTGGTAGCGGCAGTAGCGGCGTTGTTACCTCAGAACCGCATGAAAATATAGTCAAGGCTGAAAGACATGAGAAGAACCTTATTCAAACGGGGTCAAGGGGTGAGCAATACCCTACCCTTCAAGGGTAGGGGATGCACGAACCCCTTGGAAGGGCACTCCAGAAAACAAGGCAACCTTTAGCTATAGAACCCAAGATAATAGCATCATGTTTTACTACAT
>JBGOYM010000001.1:0-27880 GCA_041479675.1 Candidatus Methanoperedens sp. | reverse complement strand
AGCATACATATTTGTTCTATTCAAATCTTTTGTTGATAAGACATTTCTTCATTAATTTCAATATCAATAGACTCATTTATAGTTAGAAATCCAAATGTTGATAAGACAAATTGGAATCGAACAAAAAAAATTATGCATGTGCCATGTATCACGCCAAGCGTCTTATCAACACGATTTTAAGAAGAAACCGTAAATCGATCGTACAAGTGACGTGAATTACCCAATAACATCAAGATCGAAATACTTTATGAATATTTAAGTTGATTGATATCAAAAATAGTGGGCAGATGAGGTTTTTTAATAAGCACATAATCAAAAACTTGTATAACTTAGGATGTAGAAGAAAGTTTATATGAGATTGTCGGAAAACCCTCTTTTTGATGGCTTATGATTTAACAGCCCAAATTTGATACGTCGATGCGTAGCGGTTTAGTTACGGCAATATTTTTGGATGTTTCAATTTTGGCACTTTTCCGACAGTCTCTATATAGTACTAAACCTGCGTTCAAAGAAAATGGGAAATATCCTGTTTTGAATCCAAAAAGACGACCTATGGTATGCCTTACAGAAAAACAAAAAAATATAATAAAACAAGCATACAGCGAATCTTATTTTGGTGCAAGACT
This sequence comes from Candidatus Methanoperedens sp., assembly GCA_041479675.1. Lineage (GTDB taxonomy): Archaea > Halobacteriota > Methanosarcinia > Methanosarcinales > Methanoperedenaceae > Methanoperedens. Next base: position 27,254 of record JBGOYM010000001.1, on the reverse strand, counting down.
TCTCAGACACCATATAAAAAAGAGACATAAAGAAAACATCCCTCAAAACAATATCCATGAATATCTTTTAGAAATTGGATTGGCAAAACCTGATCCCAAAAAACAGAAAAAACGCAAGCGATGCCGATACGAGCGAAAGCATAGTTTATCATTGCTCCATGCAGATTATATGGAAACTGAAGGAATACATGTGATTGCATTTGAAGATGACGCATCCAGGAAGATTCTTTCAATCGGAGAATTTAATAATGCAACGACTGATAACGCTATAGAGGTCCTAAAAATTGCTGAACAAGAGGTTATTGAGGTCAATGGTTTGATTAAATCCATCAATACAGATAGAGGTTCACAGTTTTACCTAAACAACAAGGACAAAAATGGTGAAGCCGATTCTGTTTTTCAAGATTATCTTGAATCAAGAGGAATTAAACATATACCATCACGAAGAAATAATCCACAAACAAATGGCAAGATTGAAAGGTGGTTTCAAGAATATCTCAGGCATAGAAATAAATTCAATTCAGCAAATGAGTTCAAAGATTGGTATAATGATAGAATTCACGGTTCCTTGGAACTTGAATGGGGTGAAACCCCAAATGAAGCTTTTGTTAGAAAAATGCAGCCTGAATCAATCTTAGGACGCTTTTTTAAGGCTTTTGAATGGTGAAATAAAATATGAATGAAGACAGGAAAGGTGCTGAAACAAATCAGCGAAAAAATATCCGGACTCTACACTTTTCAGGCGTCTATGAGCGTGTTCAGTTTACTTAATCCCGGTCTGCAGAAAGCTCTCGCAGAACAGGGCTTCACCACACCGACTGAACCGCAGGTAAAAACAATTCCCGCAGTGCTTGCAGGTGAGAACGTGCTTCTCATAGCACCGACCGGCTCAGGCAAGACAGAATCCGCAGTTCTTCCTGTCTTTAACAGTATCATGGCAAAAAAGGAAGAGGAAAGAAGAGGTGTATCCGTCCTGTACATCACTCCGCTGCGAGCCCTGAACAGGGACATGCTGTCACGACTTGAATGGTGGGGTAAAGAACTTGGTATAAAAGTTGCGGTTCGGCACGGGGATACCACAACATATGAGCGTCAGAAGCAATCTCTGAAGCCACCGGATTTTCTCGTCACGACGCCGGAAACGCTGCAGATAATGCTCACCGGGAAAAGGCTGCGGAACAACCTCAGGACTGTTACGCATGTGGTCATCGATGAGGTGCATGAACTGGCTTCATCTAAGAGGGGAGCGCAGTTATCCATAGCCCTTGAGCGGCTCGTGGAAGTTGCCGGAGAGTTCCAGAGGATAGGGCTTTCTGCAACCGTGGGGAGACCGGATGAAGTGGCGCGTTTTCTTGCGGGAACGGGTAGAACCGCGCGCCTGATCGAAGTCTCGCTCATCAAGCAGCTTGATTTTAATGTTGTATGCCCGAAGCCTTCACCAAAAGACGTGGTCTCTTCAAAAAAACTGATGTGTTCGCCTGAGACGGCATCTCATCTGCGGGTGATCTCAGAAATCGTTGATAAACACAAATCCACCCTCATATTCGTAAATACAAGAGAAGCGGCAGAGATGCTGGGTTCAAGGCTCATGATGCTCGGGCTTCCCATTGGCGTTCACCACGGGTCGCTTTCAAAGGACGCGCGCATAGAAGCAGAGAACAATTTCAAGGGAGGTGTCCTTCGCGGGCTCATATGCACCTCATCAATGGAGCTTGGAATAGATATCGGGGATGTTGACCATGTTATCCAGTACATGTCGCCGCGGCAGGTCACGCGCCTGATACAGAGGGTGGGAAGGTCTGGTCACTGGGTGGGAGAGCCCTCAAGCGGAACGATAATCACGATGGGCGCTGACGATGCTGCTGAATCCTCGGCAATAGCAAGAAGGGCAGGAGCAGGAGAGATAGAGACGATCGAGCTTCATGAGGACAGCGCTGATACTCTCGCGAACCAGATATGCGGGATGGCGCTTGATTTCGGGGAGATCCCTGTTGAAAGGATATATTTGATGGTAAGGAGAGCCTACCCGTTCCGCGCCCTCAAACTGGAGATGCTGCGCGCTGTCATCAAACAATTAATGGAAACGCGCCTCATTTGGTTCGAGAATGATCTTGTCGGAAGAAGTCAAAAATGCCTGCAGTATTTTTACGAGAACCTTTCCATGATACCTGATGAGAAGCGCTTTGAGATATTCGATATCGTGAGCGGAAAGACTGTTGGGGCGCTGGATGAAGTATTCGTGGCTGATTTTGCAAAGCCGGGGGCTGTGTTCATAGCAAAAGGAGAGATGTGGCGCATAATCGAGGTGATAACCGATAAGAGCAGGATAAAAGTGGAGCCCATAAGAGACCCGGGGGGTGAGATCCCGAACTGGTCAGGTGAGGAGATACCCGTGCCGTTTGAGGTGGCGCAGGAAGTGGGAAGAATAAGAAAGCGCATTATGGAGAAGCTTGAGGGAGGCGAGAGCGCAGAAAAGATCATCGAGGAGCACAGTAAGGAGTATTCGGCTGATAGGGAGGCGGCCGGTGAGATCCTGGAACTTATGCAGAAACAGAAGAAAGCGGGTCTTTTCGCGCCGACTGATGATACTGCCGTCATCGAACAGGAGGGAACTGCGATCGTCATAAACATCTGCGGAGGGCACAGGGTGAACGAGACACTGGGGCGCGCGCTCACATCGCTTCTCGCTGCAAGATTCGGCGCCAGTGTGGCGATGGAGATCGATCCATACAGGATAAAACTGGAACTTCCCAGGATGTTCCACGCTGAGAGAATAAAGGAGCTTCTCATGACAACGAGCCCGGAGCACATAGAACCCATTATCGAGATGACTCTCAAAAATACAATGCTCCTGAAATGGAAGATGGTACACGTGGCTCGCAAGTTCGGGGCGCTCAATCGCGACGTTGATTACGAGCGCATAAGCATGAAGAAGCTGCTTGATGTGTTCGAGCATACACCAATGTACGACGAAGCCGTTCGCGAGATCTTCCATGACAAGCTTGATATCGAGCGCGCAAGGACCGTTCTGGAGAGCATACAGAATGGCAGCGTAAAGCTTGTTGTCCAGCGCGTAAGCCCGATAGGCGAGGCTGGGTTCATGGGAGGAAGGGAGCTCATGGCGCCAGAGAGGGCTGACAGCTCCATAATCATGGCTCTTAAGAACAGGATAATGGATGACCATGTGATACTGTTCTGCCTGAACTGCAAGAAGTGGAAATCAAGCACTGTGGTTAAAAGGGTGCCAGATAAGCCGGAGTGTCCTCTCTGCACAAGCAGGCTGATAGCTGCGCTCAAACCATGGGAGGAGGAGGAGATAAAGCTGGTGAAGAAGCCTGAGAAGGAAAAAACTGAGGAGGAGAGGAAGAGGACTGCACGGGTGTACCGCAACGCCAGCCTTGTGCTCTCGCAGGGGAAGACTGCGGTGATAGCGCTTGCTTCGCGGGGGATTGGACCTGATACTGCATCAAGGGTGATAAGGAAGATGAGGGAGGATGAGGAGGAGTTCTATCGGGATATTCTTATTGCGGAGAGGAATTATGCGAAGACGAAGAGGTTCTGGGAGTAGTGAAGAGATTGACCGATAATGGAGTTGGAATGTTAGCGTTAGTGTCCAGAGACTTGCTGGGGTAAAAGTGATACATTCAAAATCATGATATTCAAAAGACAATGTCAACGGATTATGGAATTTGTTCCATGCTTCACAGTTCATGTAATGAATTTACCCCAAGAGGTCAGTGGACATTAACCTTAAACGCTCAAATTCTTCATGACCAAGAGCATCAAGATTGTATTTGGGAATCGCTAACACCTCTCATTTCATAGCTCCTTATTTGTAAATGTTCCCAAGGATACCATACTCTCCTACTTTCATCAAATATTAGGAGTTTATTAACTTAGAAAGTACAAAAACATTTCTAAACTTTTATGAAAATCAACACTTTTAAGACTTAAAATGTTTAGAATATATTGGCATTTTTCCAGCACAAACTCGTACAAACACAAGACTTGACCTTTAGTTCATTGTGAGTTCATTTCAAATTCATTGTTTTAATACACAACCAATTCACTGCGCCTTGAATAAAAAGATGTCTGATCTTGCGGAATGCGCCCGTGCCTTAAATCTGCGTTAATCCGCGTTCATCTGCGGTTTCGGATATCATTATTGATGGAAACTGACTTCTATAAAGCTCAAAAGTCAGGAATTATCCGTATTTTCATAGTGATCACAAGGTGCCAGCAGAGAGCCGTATGCCTGTCGCGGCGGAGCTCTTTCAGTATCCATTTCTGCAATGCTCCCGGCGGGTCATAACCGTTCGGGCATGGTGGATAAGAATATGTCTGATCTTGCGGAGGGCGCCCGCGGCTTGGAGATGCGGTTTTTATCTGGCGCGGTTTTTTATGCGAGGTGGCTGCCTGGGAGCATATCGGCGCCGGGATTAATATTTAAAGAGTGATACATGTCTCCCATTTGACCCTTCCTGCAACCCCAATTCTTATATACTATCGTTCATATAAATGAACACATGTTCAAAACAATGAACGTATTCTCAAAGCCCTCTATACAAATAATACAATACCTTGGCCGAAGATATCGGGATGGCTACTATGTACGTGAGATATCAAGAAATCTTGGTATCGGTCTGGGATCAGCGAGCCAGAGCCTGAGAACACTCGAAGAAGCCGGACTCGTTTTAAAAGAGCACAAGGGCAGGCTGGTAATATATGGGGCGAACATGCAAAATTTCCTGCTCAGGGAGTTCAAGATACTTCTCACTCTTCTGGAAATAGATCCGTTAATCTCGCACTTGAAAGATGTTTCTTCAAGAATTATCATATTCGGAAGCTGTGCTTCAGGGGATGATACCATAGATAGCGATATTGATATCTTCATCGAATCCGACAATAGAAGAGAAGTTGCAGAACTTCATGACCGTTATCAGGAGGATATCCCCAGGAAGATATCTCCCATCATTCTGGACGCTTCTGAATTCAGGAACCTTGAGGTAAAAGACAGACCGCTTTACGAAAGGATTAACATGGGAAAAGTAATCCATGAAGCCTAATGAGATATCAGTTTGAACAGTGCATTGAAAAAGGTAAGATAGTAAAAATCGAAATAGCCTCTGATCTGATATCTAAAGAGATCGATGAGGCAAAAAACGATCTTAATTCATGCGAGAGATCCATACAGGAAAGTAATTTCAAATGGGCAATAATCCAGGCATATTATTCTATGTTTCACTCATTTAGAGCCCTTATATTCAGCAAAGGCTATAGAGAAAAAAGCCACACCTGCATAAAATACGCAATAGAATCTCTTTTTGCAGACACAGGCGCTCTGGATAACCAGCTCTTGCAGGATTTTAGCTATGCCATGAAGGTCCGGGAAGGGGCGGATTATGGAAGTGTATATGGTAAAGATTCTGCTCTGGAATTGCAGAATTCAGCAAGCAGAATATATGACGTTGCTAAAAGGTTAATTTCATAGCCCTTCCTATCAAGCAGCTTCATGACCCTGTTCCTCTCGCCAGTGGTCGCCATCTTGAATCTATAGCAGCACCCAGGGGCGCGCAGGACTGTCGCCCAACCTCTCGCACTAAGGACGCCCGCAGGCGGATTCAGGCTATGACCGAACACTCTGGGCGGCGTGCCTGGGGCGGCGCGGGTCTTGTCACACATACAAAAGATGGCTGATCCTGCGGAGGGGGCCCGCGGTTTAAATCTACATTTCATCATTTTCTAAAGCCAAAGACATCTAAGTGGTTGTTTATTCCTGCAAACATCCCAAAACCATCAAATTCTATAGCGGCGCCGAAAATTAATTGTTTGTAATTTATAAAATTCTTTGCGCTCTCTGCGGTGGGTCTGTTTTGTATGTTTCAAGCAAAACCCTGAGCCTCCCCTCCACTTTCACTCACGGCGCCGCCTCCTGAGCAGGCTGTGTAGGATTGGCAGATAGACCATGCTCTGGAGCAGTATAAGGATGGCAAGATAACTATAGGAAGGGCGGCTCAGATGGCTGGTGTGCCGCTTCGTGAGATGATAGCCATCGCAGCAAAGAAAGGCATTCCTTTCCAGTACAGCCTCGAAGACTTGAAAGAAGACCTTCAAGCAGCAGAGAGTCTATGATAGTCAGCAACTCAACTGTACTTATCTACCTTGCAAAGATAGGGAAGTTTGGTCTTTTAAAGAAATTATTTAAAAATATCCTGATGCCCGCCGAAGTATTCAGCGAGGTCGTAATAAGAGGAAAGGAACAGCAGCACTTCGATGCCTTAAGAGTAGAAAGATCAGTGGAAGATGGCTGGATCGAGGTAAAAGATACATCATCTATTAGTTTTAAATAGTTGTAAGTAAAGTATAATACTTATGATACAACTTTTCATAAATAGAACGGTTGAACTCGAATTTCTTGAGAGGAAGTATTCAGAAAATGCTTCTAATTTTATAGTTATCTATGGAAAACGAAGAGTGGGTAAGACAGAACTCATCAAAAAGTTCCTGCAAAACAAAAAAGGAATTTATATACTGTGCACCATGGACAGCGTGGAAGAAAATATAAAGGAAACTAAGCAGAAGTTCTATGAGCTTACTGGTAAGGAATATTTCCTGAAACTTGAGACAAGATCCTTTTTTGATCTATTCAAATACCTTGCAGAAGAACTCAAAGAGACAAAAACTGCGATAATCATAGATGAATTTCCATACCTTATCGAGCTGGAAAAAGGTGTGGTGTCTGTATTCCAGAAAATATGGGACGAGGTGCTTGCAGATACGAAGATATTCCTTGTGATGTGCGGCTCAAGCATTGGGATGATGGAAACTGAAGTGCTCGGATACAGATCACCTCTGTACGGGAGAAGAACCGGGGATTGGAAAGTTGAATCGTTAAAATTTTCGGATATCAGGCATTTTTTCAAAAATTACAATATAGAGGAGCTTGTTAAGATCTGGTCTGTCTGCGGAGGTGTACCGTTTTATCTTGCCAAAATGGATCCTGCCCTTTCTGTTGAACAGAATATCAGGCAAAAGATATTGAGAAAAGGCGAAGTTCTTTATAATGAGCCGATGGTGCTTTTGAAAGAGGAATTCAGGGAGCCTAAAACATACACGCTCATCCTGAAGTATCTTTCCCTGGGGTATAATACGCATGGCGAGCTTTCCACAGTCACAGGCATAGAAAAAGGGAACCTGTCAAAATATCTTTCTGTGCTGGAGGAGACGCGTATCATAAAATACGTTCTTCCTCTCGGGCAAAGGAGGCGCGGGATCTATAAGATCGATGACAGGTTTTTCAATTTCTGGTTCAGGTTCGTGTATCCGAATTTGTCGGATCTTGAAATAGGGCTTGTTGATGAAGTTTTTTCAAAAATATCTAAAGATATGAATTCTTATTTCGGATCGTCTTTTGAGAGTCTCATTTTTGAAAAAATAAGGCTGAAGGAGATCCAGGGCATTTCCTATAACGAGGTTAGAAAATGGTGGTATAAGGATAATGAGATCGATGTTGTCGCGCTGAATGAAGACAGAAAGGAGATACTGTTCTGCGAGTGCAAATGGAAAGAGAATGTCGATGCTGATAAGGTTTTGAGGGAATTGAAGGAGAAAGCGAAGCTGGTGCAGTGGCATAATGATGAGAGAAAAGAGAGCTATGCGATCTTTGCCAGGAGCTTTAAGGAGAAGTTTAAGGTGCCGGATGTTATGATGTTTGATTTGAGAGATATATGTCAGTGATAATAGAATCGCTGAAATGATTGAATTATGCCATCTTCATGCATCTTCTCATCCCATCCTCCGCTGCTCAGTCTCCTTTACGAACTCGTTATCCTCCCACATATCGTATGCGATCGCAACCGCGGCTGCCTGGGTGATGATCGCGAAGGAGCTGACGACATGCAGGTAAATCAGGACCGGTGAGCCTCCAGGGGTCATCGCAAGGAGGAACTCGATGAGCACGATCCAGATCATCGCGTATAGAGCCGCCCATAGCTTCATTTTAATCCGCTCCCGTGGAATAAGATATGACTATCGATAACTTTGTTATAAAATGTATTACCATTTTTTGCCATAGCTTTCCATTCTGATAATTTGAATACTGATTTACTTAAATCTTTTTGTAAAATCAAAGGCCATATCTGCCCTCACATAAATCAAAACAGCGTCCTAAAAGCAACCCCAAGCAGCCTTACAAGCCGCATCTTATCCGCTCCCTTTAGCATCTCTTTCAAAAGCACGGAAGGATGATCCATGTCGCCATATTCCGTGATGCGCTCACTCATCCCAGGTCGGTTGAGGAACGCAATGAACTCATTCAGGTTCTCATCGCTTAACTTCCCCAGGCTCGTATGAATAATCATCCCCAGCGCAAGCTCCCTGCCCACCGCGTTGCGCCACCTTTTTTCATACTCTTTGAGATATATCTCTTTTCGCGCCGCCCTGGCCGCCACCTCCCCTGCGATCTTTGCACACACCGCACCCATATAAACACCTCCTCCAGAGGTGGGTTTCACCTGTCCTGCTGCATCACCCACCAGAATTACATTATCCGTGACCGTTCTCTCAGGCGGTCCCAGCGGGATACCCCCCACCACATGCTCTGTGCGCGAACCCCTGTATCTTGAAACAAGCACTGGATGCTTAATAAGTTCCTCAAGATAATGAAGGGCAGGCATGTCTCCCATGTTCTTGGCAAGACCGATACGCGCCGTTTTGCAAAAAGGAACAGCCCATGCAAAAAAACCAGGGGCGAACTTATTCCCTGTAAAGATCTCCACGAATTCCGCATCTTTAGCATCATATGGGGCCTCGAACTGGATCCCGGATAGGAACTTCTTGCACCGCGGGAGCCCTGCCGCCCTGCCCACGCTCCCCATAATGCCGTCAGCTCCGATAACGATATCAGCATGGATATCTTTTCTCTCCCCGCTTGATAATACTGATATTCTGCCATTGTGCAACCCCATAAAACGCGTCTTTAACATTAGATCAGCACCGGCATCAAGCGAGCGCCCTACCAGCTCCCTGTCGAACAGTTTCCTGTCAATAACATATGCCTTCAGGTCCTTTCCCCGAATGATTAGTTCCTCTCCACCAGGGGAGTACACAAAAGCACCTTTCATTTTAGCAAGGACAAAACTCCCCTCGCGGATCTCACACTCCATAAGCGCAGCTTTGCTAATTAATCCCGTGCACTGGACAGGAGTGCCTATGCTTGCGTGTTCCTCTATCAACAGTGTCTTTGCCCCATTCAGAGCGGCATACTTTGAAGCCATAGCTCCTGCAGGACCTGCCCCTATGACCGCGATATCATACTTCATGTTCTTCTAAATGAACCACCAGGATAATTAATCCTTAGCAGAAAGCTTTTAAGATTCCCGGATTATACAGAATTGATATGAAACGCACTTATCATCAATTTCCCCAGAAGCCTGAACTTGAACGAAAATACAATTTTAAAGCAGATCTTCACTACATCGTAAGGACAATAGCAGGGATGAACGGACAGTTCGGAGAGTTCATTACCGATTCACCAGACCTGAAAGGTCGCCCTATCCAGGCAAAGAGAAGTATGAACATTGAAATTACTGACAGGAGCGTAAATTTTTATCCACTCAACGACGACACAGTTGAATCCATACTGGGTGATGTGAAAAATGAGGGAACAATAGATTTCAAGGTAACTCTCAAATACTCATTCCTTGACGACAAGTTCGACCGTGTGCCTTTCAAGGGAGATTCATTCCTCGTACGAACCCGGCTCGATAGCGGCATACTCACGATGAACGTGCACCACATAGACGGCATGGGCAGGACAGAATGTGGAAGAATTGCAGATACCATTGTTGATGAGATAATAAAGAACGCCCCAAAATGACCGACCTGCTATATACTGTTTCTGTTCCTTTCAAAAGAAAAGGAAAGGATGCGCTCAAAGAAAGCGAGTTCGTTCTTGCGCTCTCTATTGACCTTAACTGGTTCTCTCCAGAGCAGGCAAAAAATGTTGTTCGTGAGGCAGAAAGAGCCGGACTCATAAAAAGAGAAGGGGATATTATTCGTCCTGCTTTTGATCTATCCTCGGTTGACCCTCCGCAGGGATTCAAGCCAGGTGTTTTCGAGGAGCGTTCGCTCTTTGACAGGGTAATCGAGCGCATCACAATAGAAACTGGCATGGAAAAACGAAGGGTGATAGCCCTGATTAATAAGAAACATGACGAACTGTCCAAACTTGTTGAAATAGAGGTCAGCGCCATACTCGTAGCTCTGGAGCATAGCGTAGCTCTGGATAACCTTATAGAAGAGGAATATAAGGCGTTAGTTAATTCTTCGTCTTCTTCTTAAATAGTTTGATAAACTCATCGCATTCCTTGACAAGTTCCCCTGACGCTTTTTTTATCACTTCGATGGGGTCAGCACCATCTGTTCTCACAAAAAGTATGGGTTCGCTTATCGTGGGGTGCTTTATATCGTATGTGGCTATCTCCACATGCTTATTGTTAAGCAAAGCTGTTTTAAGCGTGTTAAGTAGTGTATGGGACTCTCCTGCCACTTTAATACTGATCTCATTTTCCGTTTTATTTACTATCGTAAGTTCCATGTTCTCACCTAAATTATGCCAGTCCCGTAATCAGAGGACATTTTCCTCATTTCTGTTCTCTTACAGTTGGGGCATTTAAGTTTATCATTTTCTCTTTTCAGCACAGTCCTGCAGTTGCCGCAGTAAGCCTTCATGACACCGAGTTCTTTATTCACGGTTGATAGGCGCATGTTCCGCAGGTCAAGAACTCTTCCCTTCACTATATCAAAAGGTGCAAATTCATATGACAGGTCTTTGACATATGCGTCCTTGACATTTGAAACGTGAATGGCTGCGCCCTCTGAATTCACTATCGCACGCTCACCCCTGCCTTTGATCCCGGCTATCTCGACAAGCGCTACAGATTCTTTCAGATCTGTGACCTGTCCGATAACAATATCCCCTACAGCGAGTTGCGGGGGGGTATTAGTAACAGGTTCAACTGAAATGGAACGTTCCTTGGGGTTTGTTTTCACATATCCTGTGGCTGTTGCGTATATATTTCCCCTCTCTTCAAAAGTCCCTTTCTTCGGAATGAATTCCTCTGAAGTCCCGATCAGCTCTCCAGGCAGCACTATCTTTTCTTTCTCTTCCTGGACTATTTCCACTGGCTGCTCCACCTGTTCAACCTCTTCTTCAGTTGCTTCGATCTCTTCATCTGTTGTTTCAATTTCTTCTTCGGTTGTCTCGATTTCTTCTTCCTCTTCTTCTATTTTCTCTTCGAACTCTTTATCTTCTTTCTTAAATGTTCTTGGTTTTCCTTCGCCTTTTACAAGCTTTCTTCTACCTGTGGCTTTCTTTCTCTTGATTCTAATAATAATCCCTCTATCTTTTCTCTATTCTGTATATCTCTACTTTTATGACCTGTACTTCTTTCGTATGGAATCTGAATGTCCTTTTTATGGGAAAATCGATCATTCGATGATCCGTTATGACTGCCGGACTTATGAATTTTTTTATGAATTCCATACTGCCGGCGTTATGTATGGAATAAACCACGCTGCTTAATTCGAGGGCTTTCCTCAAAAAAGGGCGGTCGCTTCCTTTCACCTGGGCGCCAAACGGGGGATTCATCACGACTGTATGCGCTTTTCCGTGCACATCATTTATGCTGCAGCACTCGAAATCGACCTTGACGCCGAGTTTTTCTGCGTTTGCCCGTGCAATCTCAAGTGCGTAACTATCATCATCAAAACCTATAACCTTTTCTGCTCCCAGAAGCTTTGCCCCGATAGCCAGGATACCCCCGCCGCACCCCAGGTCATAGACCGTGTCAGTTATGTCCCCTCTCATGAAAGCAAAATGCAATAGTTCTGCAGCCACCGTGGCAGGAGTTGAGTATTGCTCTTTCAGGGGGTCAGGAATCCGAAAGCCAGAGAGTTTCTCAAGCATCATCTCAAGATGTCTTTGTCTCATATCTTTTTTGCTGTGAAATGAAGAGCTGGGAGCATGGCTTCTCCATATTCTTTGACCTGTTCAAAGTACTGTTTTGCAAGTGTCTTGATTCCTGCGACACCTTCTTCCTGTTCCTTTTTCACAAGATTGCCAAGCAGCATAAGGTGCGACCGTACGAAATCCCGGGGTATTAATATATCGCGTTTTATTGTCTCGACCGTGATGTCGCCAAAACCAGAGTCCGAAAGCTCCCTGCTGATGTCCGTGAACTCATGGGTATATATAGCTCCACTGGCTTTCAGAAGCTCATTGAAGAACAGGCTTGAGCGCTGTGCTTCATTCTGCGGTGCCCACAGTTGTACCATGAACGAGAAATTTGAGTCTTTCTTAAGCACCCTTGCAACTTCCTTGAATACATAACCGAGCAGGTCGGAGGGTAATAGATCAAAGTAGTGGTACGATACCACGGCATCAAAGGCAGCATCTTTGAACGGGACAAGAGCGGGTTTCATGATGACGGCATTTGATAATTGCTTTCTGGCTGTTATTCCTGATACTGCTGAAGGAAACTCCTCATAAAGCACACCTCCGAAATCAAGGATGTAGGTGTCGGGAGCAATACCTGAGCGTTTGATGAATTCCTGTCTATCTGCTGCTGCGTAAGGCATAAGAAACCTAATTATTTCACAGCAACTATCTTCATGATATCCCCATTCTTCAGTTCATGCTTCTCCCCCAGCCTCATCTTAGTGCGCGCGTCTATAGCATATAGAAATCCCTTACCAATGTCGGTATGTACTATGAATGCCAGGTCTTTGGGCGTGCTTCCTTTCTTTATGAGGAAGGCATCAGGAAGGATCCTTCCTTTCTTGTCGCTGAATTTATTCTCGTCCTCAACTGGATATACCACAACAAGGTCAAGCAGGTTGAAAACCGTCTCATTGATGCATTTCTGTATACCAGTGCCTCCATATATCTTCATGAGGGCGCGAAGCCTGGAGAGGGCATCTTTTTGCGCCGCAGAAAGGTTTGAAGACTCTGTAAAATCAGCATCTCCGGGTATGTACTTTATCGCCCCGCTCTTATCGGCAAGGCGCAGAGTTGTTTCAGCTGCTGCGCTCACTGGTATCGCGCCTTTTTTCTTGAGTTTCTCTATATTCTCCTGAGAAGCCATATCTATCTTATTTGCGGCAATAATGAGAGGTTTGCTTTGCGCCCTTAGCATGTCAGAAAGTTCAATTATCTGGTCATCAGTCCATATATGGGGTTTGTCGCGTGGGAACTTCAGCCGGGAAAGTGCGGTTTTAACCTGAGTATCAGTCACTCCTGCACCCTCAAGCTGTTCTGCGATGGTCTCCTCGATCTTAAGCCCCTCCGCGTTCACCTTGCGCGACAGCCTTTCCCAGTTGCGCTTCAATATCCCGAATATCCACATCGTGATCTCATGATCCAGGAAGTTTATATCATCGAGAGGGTCATGCGAGCCCACAGGTACCGGAGCGCCTTCGATATCGGTGCCGCCAGATGCATCTATCACATGAATTATCGCTTTTGCCTGCCTCAGATTATCAAGAAAAGCGTTCCCGAGACCGCGTCCTTTGTGCGCGTCGGGCACAAGTCCTGCCACGTCTATCAAGCCTATGGGTACGAACCGCACGCCGTCTCTGCACAATCCACAATTGAGTTTCAATTCCCTGCACGGGCAGGCTGTCCGTGCGTATGCTACACCGTGATTGGCATCTATTGTCGTAAAAGGATAATTCGCTATCTCGACATTGGCAAGAGTGGCGGCTTTGAAGAAAGTGGATTTTCCGCAATTCGGCTTTCCAGCCAGTGCGATTGAAACGGTCATGCTCTTAATAACATTTCTTCATGTTATTAAAGATAGTTATATATTGATTCAAATAATATCAGATTACGACATGAGTATCGAATATACTGGAATTAATAAAGATACAGCAGCAGGGGAGTTCACCAATTTTCTTGCATCCTTCCCGGAAGGAACAATATTCAAGATGGTGATAAATTCAAAACGCGGCTACCTTCGGGTCAAGATAAAAAACGTCAGCAAGAGCAAATTCAAAAAATGGATTGGAAAACTCAGGATACGAAGGTCAAAAGTGTAGTATATCCAGTTAACAAAAACTATTCAAACTTGGCAGACCAATAAACATAGCATGGATCACGAAATAATTATAGGCATCAGCGGCGCCTCAGGCGTGCAGTACGGGATACGCCTCCTTGAAACCTTAAAGAAAACAAAAGGGGTCAAGACCCATTTAGTCCTGTCAGATTCCGCAAAGCAGCTCATCGGAATAGAGACAGATCATTCAGTCAAGGACATAGAGAAACTTGCCGCCCATGTCTATGGGGATGATGATTTCACGGCTCCGATAGCCAGCGGCTCGCACCGGTCAAGGGGCATGATAGTGGCTCCGTGCAGCATGAAGACCCTTTCTTCGATAGCTGTAGGGATGTCGGATACGCTCATCTCACGCGCTGCTGATGTATGCCTGAAAGAGAAACGCCCACTTGTTCTAATGGTGCGGGAGACTCCTCTTAATCTGATTCATATCGAGAACATGGAAAGGGCAGCAAGAGCGGGTGCATCCATTCTTCCCGCAAGTCCTGCATTCTATCCAAAGCCCACCTCTATTGATGATTTAATTGATTTTATGGCAGGACGCGCTCTTGACCTTCTGGGTATCGAGCATAATCTCTACAAACGGTGGCGTGAATGAGTTTGCGGGGATTTTTAGACAAGCTAAGATCTGAAGGGAAACTCAGGGAAGTCAATGAATCCCTCTCGCCGGTATACGAGGTTTCGGCAGTTGCAGGAAAAGAGCCTACCATGTTCACGAACGTGAATGGTGGGAAAGTCGTCATGAACCTCCTGGGTTCAAGGCAACTTCTGGCAGATGCTCTGGGGGTTTTGCCCGACATGATAATCCAGACCCTTTCTTCATGTGCTCCAGAAGGGATCGTAAAGATCGTAAAAGATTCACCCACAAAGGAAGTGAGCGAAAAGCCAGACCTGTCAAAGCTTCCCATACTTACGCATTATGAAGGCGACGGATCCCCCTACATTACAGCAGGCGTTGTTGTGTCTGAATATGAGGGAGTTATGAATGCATCGATACACAGGCTCATGGTAATAGGAAAGAACAGGCTTGCGGCGCGGCTTGTTGAGTTCAGGCATACATATAATCTTCACAAGAAAGCCGCCGAAAATGGAGTTCCGCTTCCTATCGCTATCGTCATCGGCATCGACCCTGTGACGCTATTTGCAATATCTACCCGCGTGCCAGAAGGGCAGGAGTATAGCTATGCTGCAGCGCTTAAAGGTGAACCGCTTGAGGTATTCGAATGCGAGAACGGCATCAAGGTACCGCATGCTGAATTCGTGCTTGAGGGGTATATACACCCCACAGAACTTGTGGATGAGGGACCATTCGTGGATATCAGCGGCACATACGACATCGTGAGACAGCAGCCGGTCATCTATCTCACGAAAATTATGCACAGGCGTGACCCGATATATCATGCACTCATGCCGGCGGCGAACGAACATAATATCATGATGGGTGTACCCTATGAACCTCTGATATTCAGGGAAGTTAAAAAAGTAGCTGATGTCAGGAACGTGGTGATGACGCCAGGCGGATGCTGGTATTTCCATGCCGTGGTGCAGATACATAAGAACAGCGATGAAGAGGCAAAGAAGGCTATTGACGCTACTTTTGCCGCTCATAAGAGCTTAAAACACGTCGTGATTGTGGATGATGATATCAATATATTCGACCCCAACGACATAGAGTTCGCGATAGCCACTCGTGTCAAAGGTGATGAGGATATTTACATTTACCCGAACGTCAGGGGCAGTACCCTTGACCCTCGCTCTGATAACGGCATAGGGACAAAGGTGGGTATAGATGCTACGATGGATCTGAGCAAGAGGGGGAAATTCGAGAGGGCAAAGCGACCGGAAGTTTCACGAAGATAAATCCGGATGTCTGAAAAGAGGTTCGCTATCCTTATCCTTTCAAACTTTTTTTGCTTTCCTGCGCAAAACATTAGACGCAAGCGTGAGCAGCACACCTACAACCAGCAGCGCACATCCACCCCACATCAAACTTGCAAGTGGACGCCTTTTAACATCTATATCGATGCTCCCAAGCTGGATCTGATGCGGTATCGATCCCTGAAACTCAACCTGAGTATCCGAGAGCAAACCATATCTCATAGCCGGGCGAGTGATAAATCCGAACTGACGGCTCTTCCAGAAAACAGCGGTCGTATTATATTTTTCACTGTCAATCACTTCAACATCTATCATCTGAAGCCAGTCAGGCCCGACCTGCTCAACTTTAAAATCCAAAAACCGCATACCTATGCCCCCATTTTCTTTATAAACGCCTTTCTCATTGAGATTGTAGTTAAAATGGTGTGTGGTTGCAAATGAAGTGCTCAGGATGGCGCCCATAACTACGAAAACAAATCCTAAATGAATCAAGTTACTCCCGCTCAGATGGATAACTATTAACTTGTTTTTTATTTCAAGATCTCTAATCGCTTTGAAGATGACGTTTCCTGTGACAAAGAAAAAGGCAGGCAGGTAAGAGGTGATTGAGATTGGACCCAATATCTTTTCCAAAAATGAACCTGTGTAAGAACTTGATGCTACAGCATGGGCACTGTACGGCGCAGCTATACTCAGTATAAAGGAGGCGGCGAAATAGATAATGCCTATATAAGCCAGCATGCGGTCCTTTACTCTCCCGTACAACATGCAGACACCTGTAAGATAGGACAAACCAACAATTAGTGGATAAAACAATATATTATAAAATTCCATTGATATAATTGTTTTGTAACCCATATACTCGAGAATTACATACACTGTCGGTACCCAGAGAGCAATAAATGCCATAATAGTCAAAATCAAGATAGTGAAATAATAAGTATTATGCGGCGCAAAAACATCACGAATACTTCCTGCAATGTTACTTGCGGGCACATCAGTTCCTAAAGCCAGTATTAATGAAAAAACAAACACAATCACCATGAAAACAACAAGCAGCCACCACGTAGGCGTTTCAGGAAAGCTGTGGATGGAGCTATAAACTCCACTTCTTGCAACTAATGTGGTATATAAAAATCCAAGAAATGCGCTGATACATAAAACCGGAAACAATTTCTTATATTCTCCCCTCTCAAAACGATTGTCTGCATGCAGGGCAGCCGTCAATAGAAGCCATGATGCCATAATTGTCGATTGTACAGGGTCCCACTGCCAGAAACCGCTCCAGCCAAGAAGATGATTGGCCCAGAAGCCGCCCGCAATCAAACTGATGCCTAAAAACAGCCATGAAAGACGGAGATAATTCTTAACATAAGGCATCTCCCTCTGTGTAAAATATGCCAGCGACGCAGCCGCAGGAATAATTGCAAATGCATACGCCATAAATATTGGAAAAATATGCAGCGGCATCAAAATATCCACAAGCGCAGGGCTGATACCGTTTCCAAAAGATGGCAGATAAGCCCCTTCCACAAGGAATATCGACTTAAAAGGCGTCATCGTAATCGTCAGGACAAGTAAAAAAGCGCATCCTGTGAGAGCATACGCATTAACCAGAGCCGTTGGCGCGTGAATCCCGCGCATCTCTATATACAGCAACACTACTAAGAGAGAAAGCCATGCCCATACTAAATACGTGCCCTCCTGCCCCACCAGCATAGCGGCAAGTCGATAAAAAACCGACATTTCAGCACTGGAATGCTGCCAGACATAGAACAGGCTAAAATCAAGAAAAACAAAAGCATATGCCAGCAGCAGCACAGAAAGGGTTATTGAAGCAGTTGCAATTCTTGTAAGCAGGATGCTTAGCTTTGTTCTGCCAGTAAACATGAGAACTGCAGCCGAGCATGTGGATAAAAAACTGATATATAAAAGCAGGTTCCCTGTATTCATTTAAACCGTCTCCAGATAAAATACAATAGTCCTATGAAAATAACTGCAGGTACGATCTCTTTTAGTAGAATCTCTGCAGCCGCAAATCCTGCAGGTTTTGTCACTGTGAGCACTGCTATCTCCATTTTGCTCCACTTTCCGGCAGAATCTTTCGCATGTACAAAAATAAGATGCTTCTCAAAGGATAATTCTGTCGTGTTTATCACGGCTCCAACCAGGGCTGATGATTCATTCACCCTGCCCAGAACAAATTCCAGCGGCTGTCCGTATCCGTCCTTACCTATCTCGTCCATAAAATACTCAGCCCTCGTTACTTTCATAAGCGGAGGGAGCACCACAGTTGCCTGAAGAAGGCTCGATTCGCCTTGAGGGACATTCTCTGGATCAAGCGTAACCGCCAGGCGAGGTATGAACTCAGTGGAGGCAAGGCCGTGAAAACTTATCGGGTCGGCGCCGCCGTGGCACAGCGTGCAGTTGGGCGCAAAACCATGTGCGGTGCCTGCTGGCGAGCGCCCTTCTGTGCCCATGTTTGTAGCGTTGAATGGAGGCGCTCCACCGTGATAGGTATGGCAGTCCTTGCAATCAGTGATATTTCCGGCTGTCCAGTTCTGCCAGCCAGGATTTTGCACAGTGCCGCCGGGGTAGGAATCGCTGTGGAATCTGCTTTCTCCTGTGGCATTGTGGCATGAGGTGCAGGTTATTATGGATTCATTTGAGATGGGCTGCGAAATGCCTGACATCGTCCCCCCTATAATCGTCAGCGACCTGTTGTATGCCATTTTGAGGGATTCGGTGTCCGTATGACAATCAAGACAGGGCTCGTAGGCTGCCTCTGTAACATTAGCCGCTAAGTGGGTCAGGTTATGGAATCTCTCCGCCTCTTCATTGTGGCAGAGTACACATGTCCAGGTTTTGTTCGCCATTTTTGCCTGGGCACCTGTGTAATGGGCAGTGCCGTATTCGGAGTGACAGTCGGTGCACCGTATGCCTTCATACGGCTGATATTTCCTTTCCTCATGTTTTTCATGGCATGCCGTGCAATCGGCTTCATAGCTGACCGCACCGCTGAAATAACCCTTGCCCACGAGGCTGGGGGTATGGAATTTACTCACACCCTCGAGAGAGTGGCATGCTTCGCAGCCTGTTATTACCTTTATGCCTGTTCCGTGATGCAGCACTCCTATCTGAATTTTCGGCTTGTATGGGAATTTCCCCTGAGTGCTGTGGCACTGGAAACAGTAACCCATTGTTTCGTTCCGGTATTCTCTTACTTGAAGGTTTGTGTGCAGGGTTTTGTTAGTAGCATTGTGGCATACTTTGCAGGTGTAGCTGTTATTTTCCAGGGTATTTGCCTTATCTTCTGGCGCATCAGGGTAATGTGTGCGGAAAACAGGAAGTTTTAATTCTTCTGCCTTAGCTTTGTTAACATGGCAGTCTTCGCAAATTCTGGTTATTGTTATCCCTTTATCGTGGAATGTGGTAACACCCTTTCCCGCATGGCAGAGTGGGCAGTTGCTGCTTGCATTGTGTTTTATGACCTGCGGAGCTTTTCCCCACATGGGCGCATTGGTTTCGTTATTATGGCATACATCGCATCGAGAAGTATTTAAAAGTTCTTTCCGTGTTGAATAGTGGGATACTGCAGCCAGTACATTTTTGATGTTATTGGCGAGTGTGTTATTTGCGAGTGTATTGAAGTGGCAGTCCCAGCATGTTGCATTGGTTGAGATTTCAGCGCCCTGATGGTGCTGATAGATCTGCTTTGCGCCAAACTGCGAGTATCCATGACAGCCTATGCAGCTTGTTTGTGGCGTGATGTTGCCAAGATAGGGTGTTGGATGCACAACCGGCTCGCCACTGCTGCCATTACCATGGCATGCCCAGCATGCTTTGTTTGCATCATCAGTGATAAAACTGGTATAGGTTGCATTGCGGTTCAGACCCACATGCACGCCATTTCTGAAAGCGTCTATATTAATTTTAATGGGTGCAACCCCATTTCCAGTATGGCAGCTGATGCAGTCAGGGCTGTATCCCCCAGGTATAAGAGTATATACATGGAAATTTTCCGGCTCCTTTCCGACCGTTATGCTTTTATCAAGCGGCAAATCTTTCAACGAGGTGCCTGTCTGCATTATCTTTGTGGTAGAATTCAGGATTTTCTGCTCTCCTGCAATCAACCGTACATCGGTTAATACAATAGCAGGGGTTTTGCCAATGAAAACGCGATCCAGTTTTGCGCTGAACACATTGATTTTCCGCTCGAGTACCCACTCTTCATGTGTGAAATTGCTCCCTTCATTTATTATTATATCTTCTATGAGGGTTTCATTCCTGTAGAGCTTAAGCCATGCATTGCCTCGCTTGAGATTCACATCTGCAACATGGAGTCTATAACCTTGCCCAATTTCCCAGGACTCTCCCATATTAAGCATTTTCTTGTCATGCTCTGTAAAATTAACTGGCATTCGCGCCAGAGTGACGTTTTCGCTGTCTTTTTTGAGCACATAATAATCCATGCCGTCCGGCATGTTTGTACGATATTCATTATCGTGGCAAGCATAGCAGGATTTGTTATCCGTTTCTCTGTGGATGCGGGAGGCGAGCACGCTTCCAGACAACTCTACAAGATACTGGTCTTTTGCAGAGAATAACTTCTTTATCCTGAGGTTGACGATGCTGGTGTTCTCGCGACCCAACCCTCGGACCTCATATTTGAACACATCATTATCACTTACCAACTCACGGCGCAGCAGTACCCCATCTTTTTCTAAGGTGAATATGGCGCCCCCGGGACGAGCGGTTTCTATCAGTGTGAGAGTATAATTGTCCACAAGCTTCCAGGGCTTACCTGATACGAGAGTTTTATTAACAGAAGCATAATCAGTGTGGTTTCTTGGATCTGGTGCACTGCCCCATTTCTCTGCATTGTCTTCATCGAGATGGCAGTAGATGCAGTCCGATGTTTCTATCAGACCCTGGGTCGATCCATAGTGGGATACAAGCGGGGTATCATTAGAAATAATGGGGGCACGGTTGTCCATGATGCTGTTCTTATGGCATTTCGTACAATCTACTGAGGTGTTGACATGTTTGTCCACCTTATCCACATATCTGATGTGCTCATAGACCATCGGTTCATTGAAGATAGACCGGTTGAAATTGTGGCATGCCTGATTAATGCAGTTCTTTGGGGTCGTGTAGTTGTCCGGATGTCCCACAGGCTGGGCAGCCTCTGAGCCATTCCCGTCACCATGGCATGCCCAGCAGCGTACGTTATTCGGATCCAATGTGTCGGCTGCGCCCCTGTTCAGATCATAATGGATCGCACCTGATCTGTTCATGGCATGTATATCGATCTGATACTCTGGACGTACCATTCCACCGATATCATGACAGCTTGTACAATTCTTTCCAGCACCCGGGGACATACTTTCATTATGGAAGGTGAACCCTGCCGGAAGACTGCCATTTACCATTATCCTGTTTGAGATATGGCATGGATAACAGGCGCTGCTCTTGCCCGGGGTTA
This sequence comes from Candidatus Methanoperedens sp., assembly GCA_041479675.1. Taxonomy (GTDB): domain Archaea; phylum Halobacteriota; class Methanosarcinia; order Methanosarcinales; family Methanoperedenaceae; genus Methanoperedens. The sequence continues at coordinate 5,777 of JBGOYM010000001.1, read as the reverse complement.
GATTCAGGAGAGTATGATTATATCTTGTAGAATTGAAGGGATTGATAGGTTTACCCCATGAAACATTATCTGAATTATCAACATGACACCACAAGCATTCTGTAGTATGATCGGTTGGTGTCATTAAATAAATCGTAGTGAGATAGTGAGATACATAGTTCTTAGCTTCAGCGCGTGTAACATTTGCAGTCGGTATGGGAATGGACAGTGAATTGTTATGGCAGAAGGTACAGTTAGTAGATATGTTTGTTTGAATATCCTCACCCAGCGGCTGGTGTTCAGGTATCTGTACAGGCGGCTGCTTTCTCAGGTGGTCGCCGTTCAGCGGCGTACCATTGAAATGACAGTCCTCACAAACAGGGAACTGTGGTACATCATTTACATATTTGATATGACGCGGATCGTTAAGCTGTTCGGTATAATTCACATGGCATCCCCAGCAGACCATAGATATGGCAGAATAATTGGCGGCATTGAAATCTCCGGTGATATTCGTGTGTGAACTGTTGAAGAAACCATCTCTACTGATTATTAGCCCTTCTACGGTTGCGTTTGCGCCGCCCTCAAGGTGGCAGTCAGCACAGTTCCCGCCTCCTGCAGCCTCGGGCTCAAAATGCGGGTCACGGTGACAGACTACACAACCGGCATATCCCATTTCATAATAATTTCCCATGGTATGCCCGCCAGGGCGCTGTTTATGACAGTCGGTACAATTCCTGATTGAAATATCATGGAATGAATTATGGCACAACCTGCAGGTCACATCATCCCTGCCGTCTTTATTAATATCGGTATGTGTATATGATAATCCCACATTATCCCACGAGGGTATTGGTTCATCTGTCCTGGCTCGTGCCAGACTCCCGCTTGCATTGGGATTGTGGCATTCGCTGCAGTTCCAGGGTATATGAGTAACAGGCTTGCGCTGGATGGGATGGCTTGAGGTTATTGTATAATTAAATCTTTCCTGCGATAAAGTAAATACCCTGGCTATCCACGTACCGTTCCGTGGAAGAGAATCAAAGGTTACCTTACGAAGTTCATTGCCAACAGGGTAACCTATCATTAACCCTGTTGCAAATACAGCAGTTCCATTGACGCTGGGCACAGTATAGGTACCTGCCCAATTATCTTCTGAGCTTAAATCCTGAAGTCCGCCAGCGCTATCTATCGGTCCGACGAGCGAGAGATATATTCTGTAAGAGGGGTCATCACCGCTCACGGTTACATTAATTTGCTCTGAGTCATCCATATTTATGATATATGTTTTTGTCATTGCTTCGTATGACATGAATTCTGGATCATAGTCTCCGATAGTGTCGTTTAGCTTAGTAGTGCCATTAAAAGAAGGATAATTCAAATTTCCATGACATGCTTCACAAGATACATCCTTATGTACTCCTGCTTGAGTCAGATTTGTTCCTTTTAAAGAATTTGATGCTGCGATATAATAAGTATCACTTCCACTTTGATCATGAATGAAATTGGTATGGCAGTCGGTGCAATTTGCAATTTCTACATGGGACACAACATTGAACGGGGTCTGTGAAATGGGGCGGGTGACAGAGGTATTATAATACATCTGGATGTATGCATTTATACTATTGTAAATGGCAGCCCAGCCGCTCTCACCGTAAACAAATCCGCCCTGATGCCCGTATTTAATATCATGCAGGTGAACGGGAGTTGCCCGCAGGAACTGCGATGAATAGGAACTGTGGCACATCGTCAGGCAGTTCCCTTTCATGCCTGAAGTGATGTTGTCAGGATGTATCATAACTGTTGCGTTCCGGATTGAGGGATCGCTCTGGGGACTTGAGGAATCATGGCAGCCTCTTCTCTGGCACCCCCATAAAGTTGTGTTGAAACTATTGTTTGCTAATACATTGGGATTGGTCGAGTTTATTCTGGTGGAAAAATTAACCGTGTATTTCCCTGTATAAGCGTCACCGGGATAGAAGAATACGCCGTAATACACCTGATGAACATAGTCTTCCACAAGCTCTACAGTTGTATTTTTAACTGAAAAATTATTGCCTGAATAATCATAACCGGGATAGGAAACATTCACTTTCAATCGAGGCGGAAGACTGGTATTTTCTGCGCCATCACTGAAGGGGGGTACGCTGTTCACTTTTATATCATCGATCCACCACACGTCATTATTATTGTTTGAAATAAAATGAAATGCTAAAAGTATTTTTTTCCCGGAATAATCTGTCAGGTTAACCGCCTTCTCTTCCCAGCCAGTGCTGTTGCCAGAATAATTTGCAAGTGTAACCCAGTCTCCCCTATCAACAGAGACTTTGACAAAACCATAGCTTTCAGTCATGTTATACCGTGTCTTAAATGTCAGATTAAATCCTTCTGGAGGCGGACTTGTTCCGGTGAATAAGTTTATAAGCCAGTCAATTATTTTGATCAAAAATCCCTTATCTTCTTCATATTTTTGCAGCTCGACAAGATAATGCCAGCTCTGTATATCTTTTCCTGCCTTCCAGCTATAAATTCCGCTGGAATTCGTTGAGCTGTCCTGTATCCAGGTCGGCGGAGAAAGACCGCTGACCGGCGTGGCATTTTCCATCATGATGCTCAATAATATGATGTTCTTCTGCTGCATTCCTCCATCGGTATCCCACCAGGTCCAGCCTGTGACATTTCCCTTGCTAAGGTATCCGAGTTGATAGGGGGTCTGACCGTAGCTCACTATAGCGGTATAATTTTCAGCCTGTACTGCAATCGAGCATGCACTGCATGCCAGTATAATTAATAATAACATCCGTGCAATGCGGATACTTTTCATGCTGCCTCAACTTTTTTTCTCTCTTTTTTATGCCTCAATCTGGTACCTGATAGATAAAATGTGACGGATAAAGCGCCCATAAGGGCAATCTGGTCAAGTGAGAATTTGGGCAGCCATTCCAGAGCGTAAATATTTACGCTGATCAATTGCAATATCAACAGCGATGCAAAAATAATCGAACCTGCTATTAAAGATGCGGCAATCGTATGGCGCTTCTGGCTAAAAGTCGATTTGAAGGACATCAGATATGAAAAACTCCTGTTATCAGCGGGAATTTTACTTTTCAATTCATTCAAATCAAAAGGCAGGGTTCCTTCGATGAGGTATTTGCTCCAGGTATAATATGCGCCTGCGTAAACTGCAAGCCCGATGCCCATGCCGCCGAGTAAAACCTCACCTCCGTATACTATATCACCCAGGATCGTTGTGATGGGAATGGTAAGTATCGGGATAAAGACCCAGTACCATGCGGACGACCGCTGCCAGAGAGCGTATTCGTAGGTTATTTCAAGCCACCAGATGATATATAATATTGTTATTAAAAAGGGAGTGTAGCTGCGAGTAAAATTCAAAAGGAATATGAATGCAGCAAGGGAAATATTAATTAAGATGACCAATCGAAGAAAACGTGAGACCTGCGCAGAAATATCGATCCCGAACGCTGACGAGCCTGGAATCCTGAATTCAACTGAACGATTTCGAAGTCTTTCAATATTGATATTCATGTTGTTCAGCCGTTCTTCCATTTTATTGACCATAACCTGTGTGCCTGCGATCTCCTCAAGGATGGGTTCAAGCCTGCTGTATATCCCGTTTTCAAAACCCATATCGATCAGTTGTTCCATGGCTATAGTTTTTTTTGCAAGATTGATTCCTCCCAATAAAGCGCAGGTTCCAATTAATAAAATAGTTAGATTTAATATAAAATCCCGGGGTTCAAACGTTTTGCCTGATATCACATCTATAACCGGCATGAAGAATGAGTATATTAAATAAATCGCTGCGAATAATAAAAATATTATACTGAATTTTTCCAGCAGTGAAAAACCTGATTTTTTAGCCATGTGTTTTTTGATGTTGGGTTTGTATCATCTTAAGTTTTTCGTTTTATATGATCGGAAACATCTATGAAGTCAATAAACCGTCAGATGTATATCAAGAAAGCCCCTATCGGGGCAATTTAACGTTTGATGGACCCTAAAATACATATTTGATTTCGACTGATCTTATTGAATCCTTGTAACGAACCTTATAGTCGTCCCAGGCGTTGCATGAGAAAAGTATTATTGCTATGGTTATTGTAATTGTTACTGATTTCCTGGCTTTTGTTTTTAGAGACACACAAAAGAATGAAGGCCAAGAATATCAAATTTTCGTCAGAGAATTCCGGCGCAAGATAGGAGTATGTGTTTATACTTTCCTATGCGTCCAGATAATAAAATCTGCCAGTTTAATGACAAATATTAAATAAATGTATGTCATTATAGATTAAATATGGATATTGAATATATAAAAAGAATAATCGTCGATCAAAAAGAAGAAATCGAGGATACCTTCGGCAAAAAAACGATCATAGAAAGGGAGATACCCGGAGAAGAACTCATAAAATTCTTAGAACATCCAAACATACTTGCAGTTCTGGGAATAAGAAGATGTGGAAAATCCATACTATCACATTTACTTCTTAGAGGACGCGATTATGGATACATCAATTTTGATGATGAAAGGATATCTGGCATAGACGCAAAAGATCTGAATATAATCCTGCAGGCTTTTTATGAACTCTATGGTAATGAACTGGAATATTTTATTCTGGATGAGATACAGAACGTTCCGGGATGGGAGTTATTTGCCAATAGACTTCGAAGAACGAAAAAAGTCATTGTGACGGGAAGTAATGCAAAACTTTTATCGGGAGAACTATCGACACATCTGACAGGAAGATATGTAGATTTTATACTGTACCCCTTTTCTTTCAGGGAATTCCTGAATTTTAAAAATCTAAAACCCGATATTTATTCTACAAAAGGCATCGCAGAACTGAAAGTTGCTTTGAAAGAATATATCAAGATCGGTGGATTTCCTGAGGCACATCTTTTTGGAAGAGAGATGACGTCCAGGATATATTCTGACATAATATACAAAGATGTTATCGTAAGACATGGTATCAGGAACCAGAAGACGTTTTCTGAACTTTCAAACTACCTTGTTTCTAATTTTTCCAGAGAAATTACATATAGTAAATTAAAAAATATAACTGATATAAAAAATGTCCACACAATAAAAAATTATACCGGATATCTGGAATCCTCATACCTGCTAATATTTATAAAAAAATTCTCATTTAAATTAAAAGAACAAATGATGGCGCCAAAAAAGGTATACTGCATTGACACAGGAATGATATATTCAATAGCATTCAAATTTTCAGAAGATACTGGAAGGTTAATGGAGAACCTTGTGGCTGTAGAGCTAGAGAGGCGAAAATCGCAGTCTGGCATACCTGAAATATTTTACTGGAAAGATTATCAGCAAAGAGAAGTGGATTTTGTTCTCAAGGAAGGAGAAAAGATAATTGAGCTCATCCAGGTGAGTTATGCATCCGATAAAAATGATATCGACGAAAGAGAAATAAAGTCGCTGCAAAAAGCATCTCTTGAGTTGAGATGCAAGAAACTCACATTGATAACCTGGGACTTCGAAGGAGAGATCGGGGATGTAAAATGCGTGCCTTTATGGAAATGGCTGGTTATTCGTTAATTTTGACCATTTCGTAAGCTCTATAGTGCCGGGCATCCAGGAATTATTGAATCTATGCTGACATTGATAGAATATTAAAAGCGCTTGTCAGAGCAGGTTATTATTCAAGTGAATTAGACGTTATAAAAGATGCTATATCAAGCCTTTTTCGGGAGAATGCACAACTCAAGGTCAGTACAGCGATAGAACTTTACAAAAAAGAAGAAGTATCCTT